>JBAPYB010000146.1:0-14552 GCA_049284515.1 Thermoanaerobaculia bacterium | reverse complement strand
TCTCACGAACGAATCGCCGGAGGCGGTAGAGACGTCCCAGGTCCTGAACGATATCGATCCGGAGGCCACGGGGACCGCGGGACGTCTCCGCGGCGGAGAGGCCGGCTCCGGTTTCCACGCCGGCGGGTTTGGACGTTTACCGGCCGGCCGCCGGGGCTCCGAGGAGGACCTTCACCTCCTGGCCGAGCTTCTCGGCATTCAGCAGGCGGTCTTTCGGCAGCTCCCGGTGCTGCTTCTGGTTGTGCATGAAGGCATCGAAGACGGGGGGAGAGCCCAGCCACTTCTTCCCCTTGCCGAAGACGAGGAAAACGTCCCAGGCCGTGGATTGCTCGAACCCTATCGGGCCTTGAAACGCGGTGCCGGCGAAGGCGTCCGGCGACCAGAAGTGATGGATGCGCGGGTCGGGAAGGAGCGCCGCCGCGTTGGACGCGGTTTCCAGGGAGTCCTGGGAACCGATCCTCTCCCAGAGGATGTAGACGCTGAGACCGGGATTGAAGCTCCGCTCCAGCAGATGCCTCACCACCATGCGCGCGCCCATCCGGCAGGTGGGGCAGACCGGCGACAGGATCATCAGCACCCGCACCATGCCCTGCTCCTGGTTGAAGAGGGCCTTGAGCTCCGCGCCGTCGCGCGAGAGGGTCTGCATGGGGGTGAGCTTGCGGGCCGGCACCGCGGCGGTCCGGCGAAACTCGAAGGGAGCCTTGCGCCCCCCCTCCGTGAGATCGCCGCGCAGGAGCTTGCCGCCTTCGAGGCTGCGGGCCTGGAACACGGACACGACCTTCTGCTCGTCGGTGGAGGTGAAGAAGACGTGGTCATCGTCCACCTTCACCGTGTCGAGAGCGTACTCCTTGGGCCCCTGGTCCGGGTAGGAGAGCCGGCCGGAGAGGGAGCCGTCGGCCGCCCGCACGAGATCGAGCTTCATGAAAATCTCGAACTCCCCCGGGCGCAGCTCGATCGTGCCCTCCCAGTGTCCATCGAGCCGCGGCGTCTCCGCCACGGCTGCGCCGCACAGGGCGAGGCCGCAGAGAGCCACGGCTGCCATCATCTTTCTCATCGCTTCGTTACCTCCTCGGGAGTTGCCGCAAGCAGCGCCTGGAGGCGGAGCTCCACCTCCTGCCGGTCTTCGGCCCCGGGCTGGAGCCGCAGGTAGGTGGCGAGATCGCGGGCCGCCTCCCCGCAACGCCCGAGGTCCGCCAGCGCGACGGCGCGGTTCTGGTACAGGTCGGGATTCTGGGGCGCCAGCTCCACGGCGCGGTCGAGGTCGGAGAGCGAAGCCGCGAGGTCGCCGGCCATGTAGCGCAGCACGGCGCGGCTCGCCAGCACGTCCCACTGTCCGGCGTCGAGGGCGAGCGAGGCGCTGTAGTCGGCTTCCGCCTCGGCCAGCCGCCCGGTCGCCTCGTAGCACTGCCCCCTGCCACCCAGGGCCAGGGGCTGCCCCGGCTCGAGGTCGAGAGCCACGGAGTAGGCGCGGACGGCGTCGTCCCAGCGGCCCATCCGGCGATAGCACTGCCCCAGGTTGGTAAAGACCTCGTGGTACGGCGGGCTGAGCGCGATGGCCTGGAGGTAGTCGGCTTCCGCCTCGGCGAGCCGCCCCATCTTGAGGTAGACGTTCCCCCGGTCGTTGTAGTACTCGGAGTAGTTGGGGTCCATCTCCATGGCCAGCGAGAAGTGGCGGAGGGCTTCGTCGAACGCGCCCACCGCGGCATAGACCTGGGCCATGTTGAACAGCAGCACCGAGCGGTGGAGCCGGTGCCGGTCCTGCGCCAGATGCAGCTCCAGCTCGCGGTAGCCTTCGCGGCAGAGCTCCACCGCCTCCTGGTAGCGCTTCTGGAAATGGCGGATCATGGCGAGGCCGTTGCGGTTGAACACCGACTGGAAGTGGTACTCGTCCTCCGACATCTCTTCCGCCTGCCCGAGCTCGCTCAGGCCCTGGGCCAGGTACTGCTCGCCGCGGGCAAGGTCGCGGTTCGGCTGGAAGCGGGAGTAGAGCATCGCCAGCAGGTAGGAAAGGCGCGCCTGCTTGCGGGGATCCTCCACCCGGCCGATGGCGTCCTCCTGGGCGAGGCGCTCCGCCGTTTCCGGCTGGCTCAGGGCCAGGTACGACATGTACAGCTTGATGAAGATCGACCACCGCAGACCGCCCCATTGCTCGTCGGGCTCCCGCTTGACGTACTGCCGCACGCTCTCGCCGTAGCGGATCGCGTCGTCGTAAAAACCCAGGGTGTTGAACAGCTCCAACCCCTTGAACTGCCACTGCGCGACCTTCTCGGGGCGGCCCGCCAGGCGCCAGGCGCGGATCAGCTCGGGCAGGCGGATGTGCGCTTCCCGGTCGTCCGCTCCCACCTCGTCCTCCAGGGCCTGGGCGAGCCGCGCCATCTCGACCCGGTCGGGCTCGGGCGCGGCCACGGCCGGCAGGTCGAGGCGCAGCAGCGGACCCTCCCAGGCCGCCCCGAACTGGGCGGCGAGCGCCTCGCCGCTTCCCGGCACGGTGCCGAGCAGGAGACGGAGGCCCAGCCTGCCGCCCCGCCGGCGGGCCAGCTCCTGGAAGAAGCGGTGACCGATGGACCCCACCGCCTCATAGCCGTCGCAGGCGATCACCCACGGGACTTCCGCGGCGCCCTTGAGCTCGACCAGGAGGTCGATCAACCCGTGGACGATGCGGATCGCCCGGTCGGCGGGATAATTCCTCACCTTCTCGTCCTGCGGCGCGAGGTCCGTCAAGGTCGGATTGCGCACCGCCATCCACCGCTTGAGCTCCGGCAGGACGTGGACGAGCTCGTAGTCGTGCTTCACCAGCAGCTCGGGCCGCTGGTCCCGGATCTCTCCGCTCAGGCTCGCGAAAAGGTCGTGGACGCCCGCCCAGGGGCCGCCGTCCGCGAAGCGGCAGGAGAGGAGCCAGGTGCGGGCGGAGGCTGAGGCCGCTTCCTGGAGCCGTTGCTCCAGCCAGCGGCGGCGCGGCTCGCCGGCCTCGGCCTCGACGACCAGCACGCGTCCGGGGCGCCCCGGCAGTCGATCAGGTTGCATAGGCTCGTTTGGCATCGGCGACCGTTCTCCCCCGCTTGACGAGGCTGCTGATCCACCAGCTCAAGCCGAGCAGGACCGGGAGGATGACGAAGAAAAAGGTGAAAACGGCGTCGAAGAACGCGTAGTAGCCGGCGGCCGGCCCGACGGCCACCGCCTTCCACGCGATGACGCTGTAGCGGTACATCACCGGGATGGTGAAGAAGATCAGCGCGGTCAAGGCGAGCAGCCTGCCCACCCCCCAGACCCAGGCATAGGCGCGGACGACGCGCAGCTCGGCCGGCGGGAGATGGCCCTGGTCCACCAGCGGCCTGCCGGGGACCAGCAGACGGCGGAGCTGATTCTGGATGTACATCTCGGTGTCCTGCATCAGGCTCTTGCAGCCGAAGAAGCTCGCGATGACGTAATAAAAGTCCGTGCGCACGAAGAAGAAGCACTGCCACAGCAGCCGCATGAGGTAGAGGAAGGTCATCGCCCGCATCACCTCCGCGACGGGGACCCATAGCGAGATCCAATGCCGGTCCGCAGCGAAGAGGACGAGGAGCATGGTCGCGGCGGAGGTCACGTCGACCAGCGGCCCGCCCAGCATCGGCAGGTACCGCTGACGCTTCGGCACCGACCACAGGCCCGTCATGTCCGTCTCCGCGACCAGCACCCACATGCGCCGGCTGATGCCGAGCCGCGAGCTCACGCCCCGCGCCCGCGCCGCCAGCAGATGCCCCATCTCGTGGAAGAACACGGTGGTGTAGCCCAGGAGCACGAGGCAGAGCATCATCACCGTGCGGTCGTGATGAAAGATCATGGCGCTGCGCTGCGGGGTGAGCTCGGGCTCGCGGTAGACCGCGACGGCCGCGAGCACCACGAGAAGGATTGCCACGACCAGGGCCGCGGGCCCGAACAGTGCCTGGGCCAACGACTGCGGGATGTTCGTAAAGTGATACTTTTGTTGTTGAGGCACATTTGCGGCCACGCCCGGTCCCGCCGCCGCGCCGGCCGCCGGCTCCGCGCCTCCCCCGCCGGGCCTGACGAATCCCTTGGTCTCAAGAAATTCCAGCAATTCCTGGATTTCCGGGACCATCCCGTACTTCTGGCGGTAGATTTCCTGCGCCTGGCCCACCGTCTCTCCTGCCGCCAGCGTATCGAGAATCTCGATGGCGTCGGGCGGCAGCGCGAGGAATACGCCGGTATCCACCCGGCCGATGACGACTTCCTCGCCCTCTGCCTGGCGAGAGAACGGATAAACGGCAACTTTCGTCTCTTGTGTGTACATTCTGCTTCCTGGAGACAAGCCGGAGGCCGCTGCAGCGGCCCCCGGACCGTTAAAGCCTTAGTTAAAAATGTTGCACCACGGGTTGTACCAAGGGCACGGGCAAGGATCGCCGCAACCACAGTCATAGAACGCGGCCGTGGTCTTGAGGGTCTCGACTTCACGCACGACGAATCTCTTCATAGCTTTTTCACCTCCTTTCCCTGAGTTTTTTGCCGGGGAAGACGCAGCCTTCCTTTCGCGGTCGCAACCGACCGCAGAATCCTTTCTTTTCAGCCTTCTCTACCCTGATGAGTGCGAGCCAGTCGAAAAAGCGAGCCGCTCGCGGAAAATACAGAAAACCCTTAAGTTTGGAGAGTTTGGAACTCTGTTCTCAAGGCTTCTTCACCGCCGACTGCTGCCCCGTTCCTGGTGCCGTCACCAGCTTTACCGGTTTGCGGGGCCTGAGGCCTGCCTCGCGCTGCCAGTCGGCCATTTCCTCGAAAGACCAGGTGCCGGACTGGCTGGTGAGGGCGAAGTAGAGGTCGAGGAGGGCGCCGATCTGCCCCTCGTCGCCGGGCGAGCGCGGGCGGAAGAGCTCCTGGATGACAAAGATCCCGCCGGGGCGCAGGGCCGTGGCGATGCGCTTTGCCAGGGCGCGATTGGTGGCGTCGTCGAAGTGGTGGACGAGGTTGGAGACGAAGACCACGTCCCAGGCTTCGGTCCCCAGGTCGTCCGTCAGGGCGTTGCCGGCGCGGTGGACGACGCGCTCTCCCATCTCTTCCCCGGCAAGCAAAGGTGCTGCGTGCTCCACGGCCTCGGGCAGGTCCAGGATCACCGCGCGCAACCCCGGATGCCGCCGGCAGATCGCCGCCGAGAGGAGGCCGTGGGCGCCGCCGAGGTCCAGAAAGTCCCTGGCACCTTTCGGCACCGGCGTCCGCCGCGCCACCTCGGGCGCCCAGGTGGAGACGGTCGCCCGCATCCCCCGCTGGTAGATTCCCCACTCTCGCGGCGTCATCGAGGCGTGGAAGTCCAGGGGCTTGCCGGTGCGGACGAAGTCGCCGGTGCGCGCGGTGAAGTCCCACTCCAGGAAGAGCAGCAACATCTTGTCGCGCAGCGACGTGCCGGCCGCTGAGAGGAGCCACTTTCGCGACAGGGGAGTCAGTGCATAGCGGCCGGCGGCGAAGCGCAGGTATCCGGAGCCGGCGAGGGCCTCCAGGAGCTTGCGTGTGGCCCGCGGCTCGCAGCCGCAACGGGCGGCGACGTCTTCGGCGGCGAGAGGCCCCGCCGCCAGGGCTTCGAAGACCCCCAGCCGCGTTCCCTCCATGACCGCCCGCGCCAGGAGCATGGCGACGTGAGTGTCCAGAAGCGGCTGCGGCAGCAGGCCCAGCTTCGCCGCCAGCCATTCGAGGGGGCTCTGGGGAATCCCTCCCAGCTTCATGACGCCAAGTCGGCCCCGTAGAGCTAGCGCCGGCCTTCCATGAACCGCCGCAGGGCGCGGTTGATCAGCACGGGATCGCCGGCGGCTTCGGGAGCGAAGGCGATCCCCACCGTATCCCCCTCCCGCCAGGAGACGTTGCCGTTGACCTCCAGAATGGTCCGCTCGCCGGGCCGGCCGATACGGAAGCGGAGGGGCGCTCCCGTCTGCCAGCTTGCCGGCACGCCGGAGAGACCGACACCACCCAGGGAGAGGTTCTCCAGCATCACCGAAAGCCGCGCGCCGTCCTCCAGCTCGAGGACCGCGGGCACGCCCAGCCGGATGCGCACGTCCCGTTGGCCGGCGAGACCCAGCAGGGCGGAAACGTTCATGCCGTGACGGCGGATCACCTCGGCCCGAAGCTTGAGCTCCAGGGGCGGATTGTCGTGCACCAGCTTGATGAGGTCAGGTTTCTCCACCCGCAGCAGGACGGCGGGCGTCGCGGTGCGGGCGGAGGCGTAGCGCCGGGCCTTGTCGTTGAGCAGGCCCATTTCGCCGAAGAAGCCACCCGCTTCCAGACGCGCCAGCACCTGCTGGGGCTTCCCCTGCTCGTCGCGGAAGACGGTCACCAGCCCCTCCTGGACGATGTAGAACGCGTCGACCGGGTCGCCCTCGCGGAAGACGAGCTCGTAGGCCGGATGGCGCTCGGCAATGGCGACAGCCGCCAGGCGCGCGAGCTGCTCCTCGTCGAGATCCTTGAAAAGGCTGATGCCGCGCAGGAACTCCTTCACCGGCGCCACCCCTCTGCCAGATCATTTTGGATTGGCCCTCTCTCCCCAATCCAAAATCCAAAATCGCAAATCCAAAATCCTCTCATCCGCCCAGCTCCTTGACCAATCCTTCCAGCCGGCCGCGCTCGCCGGGGTCGGACTCCAGGTTGAGGGCGCGGCGGAAGCAGCGCAGGGCGTCCTCTTTGTCGTCCAGCTCATAAAGATAAATGGCGCCTGTCGTCTTCCAGAGATCAGCGCGGTTGGCGGCGATGCGCAGGAGCTGCTCGTAGAGCTGGGCAGACTCGCGGAAGCGCTTGAGGTCGTAGGCGGTGCGGGCGGCGTTCTCGATCGGCACCGGATTGGCGGGGGCGCGCCGCGCGGCCTCGTGGAAGTCGAGGAGCGCCGGCTCGAGGTTGCCGCTCTCGGCGCGGGAGATGCCGCGCTCGAGATAGATCTCGGGCTCGTGGGCGCCGGCCCGCAGGGCGTTTTCGAGGATCGCCAACGCCTCCTTGCGCTCGCCGCGCAGGCGCAGCATGCGCGACAGGTTGGTCGCCGCCACCGACTGCGCCGGGTCGAGGGTGAGGGCACGCCGGTACTCCCGCTCCGCTTCCTGCTTCTTGCCGAGGTCCAGCAGGCAGCCGGCGGCGTCGGTGATCGGCACGGCATTGAGGTCGTTCTCTTTCTGCGCGCGCTGGAAGAGCGCGAGGGCGGACTCCGTGCGGCCGGCCTGGCGCAGGCAGAAGCCGGCGAGGCTCAGGGCCGGAAAGTTGTGGGGATCTTTCTTGACGATCGCCTGCAGCTCGGGCAGGGCCGTGGCGCACTTGCCCTCCTGCACGCTCTGGGTGACGCGGTGCAGGTCGCGGGCCAGGCCGGCCATGGCCCGCGGGTCGGGCAGGCTGGCCGTCACCGGGCCTTCGGCGGCGCCGCCGAGATAGCCGAGGCTGGCGAGCTGGCGGCGCTGCTCGTCGTTGAGCACGTTCTCGGGACGCACGGGGGTGTCGAGCTTCTCGCCCTGAGCGCGCAGGAACGCCACCATCTTTCCCTCCCAGGTGCGCGCCGACTGGGCCTGGCTGGGCGCCAGGTCGCGGCTCTCGCCGGGGTCCGCCGTCAGGTCGTAGAGGCTGCTCTTGGGAGCCTTGAGATAAAGGAAGCGGTCGTTGGCGAGCGAGCGCAGAGGGTACCACTTGTAGGCGAAGAAGGGGAGGAAGCTCTCGGTGTAGGTCTGGCGGGAGCAGTCCTGCCCGGCAGGGACCGGCAGGAGGCTGCGGCCGTCAAGGCCGGAGGCCGGGGCGCCGCCGGCCAGTCCGAGCAGCGTGGGGGCCACGTCGACGGTGCGCACCAGGCAGTCGCTGACTTGGGCCGAGGGGACGTCCGGCCCGGCGAGGATCAGCGGCACCCGCCGGGCGGCGCGGTTGAGCAGCAGGCCGTGGGTCATCTCGCCGTGCTCGCCCAGCATTTCACCGTGATCTCCCACCGCCAGCACGTCGGTCGCCGCCGGCAGCTTCTTGAGCAGCTCGCCGATCTGCTCGTCCATGAAGGCGATCTCGCCGTCGTAGAGGCGGTGAGGACCGCGGGCGGCATCGGCGAAACGGGTGGGCGGCCGGTACTCCTCATGGGGATCGTAGTAGTGGACCCAGAGGAGGAACGGCGGTTTCAGGTTGGCTATTGCTTTCAGGGCCGCGCTTGTGGTAGCGTCCGCCGTCCTCTCCGAAACCAAGGTCCCCTGGGCATAACCGGTTCCCAGATCGTCGTCGTAGATCCGAAATCCGTGGTCCAGACCTTGGCGCCGTGCCAGCACCACGGCTGAAACCACCGCCGCCGTGTCGTAGCCGCGGGCCGCCAGCCTTTTCGCGAGCGTCTCGACCTTGGGCGACAGCACGAAGGTGCCGTTGTCGCGCACCCCGTGATGGGGCGGAAATAGTCCGGTGAGGATCGTCGCGTGGCTGGGGAGGGTGATGGGGGCGGCAGTGTCGCAGCGGGCGAAGCGGGTGCCGCGAGCCGCCAGGGCGTCGAGGTTGGGCGTATGGGCGTCCTTGTAACCCCAGGCGCCCAGGTGGTCCGCCCGGGTGGTGTCCATGGTGATGAGGACGAGGTTCGGGAGCGTGCGCTTCGGCTCCGGGACGGCCGGACGGGTGGCCGCCACGGCGGCGAAACCGGCGAAGAGGCCCGCCCCGGCGAGCGCCAGCCAGGCGAACGATCCAATTTGAGAGAAAGTGGATCGCTTTTGGCGCGAGCGAGCACTCTGTCTGTTGGCGGTCATCAACAAGCTGTCCTGCTGCTTTAGAGACATCTTGACTCCCGGGTGCTTCGGATCGGGGGGCGAGTATAACAGCCGCAGAAGATCTGGCCTGGTGATTTGTCGGGTGAGGAGGAGGTCCTCCTCATTCGTGTGGTAACTGGAGGTTTGTACCTCCCTTTCGCCGTTCCCCTAGGAGGGGGGACCTTTCATGAAGGCAAAATCGTGTCTCTCGCTCAAGGTTGGTCTCACGCTGTTGCTGTTGCTGACTCTCGCAGCGATCCCGGCCACGGCCCAGGTCGCCAAACAGGGCAACGACGTCCTGTCCTCCCTCGCATTCGTGCATGACAAGTTGCAGCCGTCGCAGCCCATCGAGCTCCTGGACAACGTCCAGAGCCTCGTTACCCCCAGCCTGCAGAATGGCTGGGCGGCCTTCGTCATCGGCGCCAACTCGTCCTGGAAAGCCACGGTGGACCATCGCTCCGGCCTGCTCGCCTTCGCCGAGGGCAGCACCGCCTGGGTGCCCGGACGCGGCAACTCCCTCACCAACGCCAACATCTCTTCCGCCCTGGCCGGCCGCGCCAAGCCGGACATGACGGTGCTCGACAGCATCGCTCGCGACTACATGAAGGGTGTCGCGACCCTGATGGGCATCGATCCGACCACGCTGGTCCTCAACTCGGGCCGCTCGGGCCAGCCGGCCGGCCACGTCTGGTTCGTGGACTATGACGTCGTCCTCGGCGGCCAGCCCATCGAGGGCGCGCGCGTCGTCTTCCGCGTCAACAACGGCAACCTGGTCCAGTTCGGCACCGAGAACATCCCCGCGGCGGGGACGGCCGCGCCGGCCACCAAGCTCACCCAGGCGCAGGCCCTGGCCGTCGCCTCGAAGTTCGTCGGCGGCTTCACCGTGGCCGACAGCTTCCGGGACAACGGCAGCCTCCACCTGCTGCCGGCCAACGTCGCCAACAACGGCTACGCCGAAGGCTTCAAGTTCGGCCAGGGCCGCGGCATCGCCAAGGTCTGGCAGTTCATCTTCCATCGCGACGGCGTGCAGGGCACCTGGCGGGCGCGGGTCGACGCGTCCACGGGCGAGATGCTCGAGCTCGTCGATGTCAACGACTACGTCCAGGCGCAGGTGAGCGGCGGCACCTACCTCAACTCGCCGACCACCGGCGCCGAGGTCGTGCGTCCCGCTCCCTTCGCCAATGTGTCCTCGGGCGGCTTCACCAACTCGGGCGGCGTCTACAACTGGACGAGCGGCACGGTCACCTCGACGCTCTCCGGCCAGTTCGTGAAGATCACCGACACCTGCGGCGCCATTTCGCAGGCCTCGGACGCCTCCGGCAACATCGCCTTCGGCACCTCCACCGGCACCGACTGCACGACGCCGGGCCACGGCGGCGCGGGCAACACCCACGCCTCCCGCGAGCAGTTCTACCAGGTCAACCGCATCAAGGAAGTGGTCAAGGGCTGGCTGCCCTCCAACACCTGGCTCAACCAAGTGCTGACGGTCAACGTCAACCTGAACCAGACCTGCAACGCCTATTGGAACGGCTCGACCCTGAACTTCTTCAAGTCGGGCGGCGGCTGCGCCAACACCGGCATGATCGCCGGCGTCTCGCTCCATGAGTTCGGCCACGGCATCGACCAGAACGACGGCACCGGCACCGCGCCAGACGGCGCCACCGGCGAGTCCTATGGCGACACCACGGCGATCATCGCCCTCCACAACTCCTGCCTCGGACCTGGTTTCCTGGGCAGCAACTGCGCCGGTTACGGCGACGCCTGCACCTCCTGCACGGGTGTGCGCGACGCCGACTTCGCCAAGCACTCTTCCGGCACCGCGGCGACGGCCCTCAACTTCATCAAGATCCACTGCCCCGCCGGCTCCGGCGGCACCGGTCCGTGCGGCAAGGAAGTGCACTGCGAGTCGTACGTGCCCACCGAGACGATCTGGGACTTCGCCAACCGCGACCTGCCCGGCGCCGGCACCGGCCCGGCCTGGACGACCCTCGACCGCCTCTGGTACCTCTCCCGCAACACCGCCACCAGCGCCTTCACCTGCAACCACACCACCTTCGCCTCGGACGGCTGCGGCACGGGCTCGCTGTGGAAGACCATGCGCGCCGTGGACGACGATGACGGCAACCTGAGCAACGGCACGCCGCACGGCGGCGCTCTCTTCGCCGCCTTCAACCGTCACGCCATCGCCTGCACCACCGACGCCGGCGCCTCGACGACGTTCTCCGGCTGCACCCCGCCGGCCACGCCGACGCTCTCCGTCACCGCCGGCAACAACTCGGCGTCGCTCTCCTGGACGGCTTCCGGCTCGGCGGTCTACGACGTGTTCCGCAACGAGCAGGGCTGCAACGCCGGCTTCACCAAGATCTCGCCCAACCCGCCCACGTCGGCCACGACGCTCGCCGACAACGTGCTGTCCAATGGCCTCACCTATTTCTACCAGGTGACCGCCTTCCCGAGCGGCAACGAGGCCTGCGCCTCGGCGCCCTCGACCTGCATCTCGGTCACCCCGACGGCCGGCACCTGCACGCCGCCCGCGGCCCCGACCGGCGTCACCCTCTCGGGCACGACCCAGACCACCACGACGGTTTCCTGGACCGCGTCCGCCGGCGCCACCTCGTACAAGATCTTCCGCTCCACCACGAGCGGTGGCCCGTACTCCCAGGTCGGCACCTCGGCCACGACCTCGTTCGCCGATAGCGGCCTGACCTGCAACACGACCTACTTCTACGTCGTCACGGCCTCCAACGGCACCTGCGACTCCGGCAACTCGGCCCAGGCCTCGACGACCACCTCGACCTGCACCTGCACGCCGCCGGCCGCCCCCACGGGCGTTGCCACCTCGGGCACGACCCAGACCAGCACGACGGTTTCCTGGACCGCGTCCGCCGGCGCCACCTCGTACAAGGTCTTCCGCTCCACCACGAGCGGCGGTCCCTACAGTCAGGTCGGCACCTCGGCCACGACGTCCTTCACCGACACCGGCCTGACCTGCAACACCACCTACTTCTACGTCGTTACGGCCTCCAACGGCACCTGCGACTCGGGCAACTCGGCCCAGACCTCGGCGACCACCTCGTCTTGCGGCGGTGGCTGCACGGTCCAGTCGCTCTACAACCACACCTTCGAAGGCGCCTCCGGCCTCGACGGCTGGAGCACGGGCGTCTTCGTCTCCGGCGGCTCCGCCGCGAGCTGGCGCGGTGTCCAGGCCTGCTCGCCGACCCACTCCGGCAGCAACATCTTCCGCTACGGCGGCACGACCTGCACGAGCGCGTACACCAGCAACAACTTCACCTTCGCCCAGCCCAACGGCGCAGCCGGCATTGCGGTTCCCGCCGCCGCCACTGGGACGACGCTGACCTTCTGGCACCGCCGGAGCTTCGAGAGTGGCTTCGACGGCGGCACGTTGACCGTCTCCGTCGACGGCACCAACTACTTCTTCGTCCCGGCGACGGCCATCACCGCCGGCACGACCTACAACGGCACCATCTCCAACGCCTGCCCGCCGTCCGGCTCCGCCGGCGCCGCGGTGTTCACGGGCGCGTCCTCCACCATGACCAGCACGACGGTGAACCTCGACGCGGCTTGCAACGCCGCCACGGGCCTCTCCACCGGCTGCGCGGGCCGCAGCGTCCGGATCGGCTTCACCTCGATCACCGACTGCAGCGTGACGAGCACCGGCTGGTTCCTCGACGACGTCAACGTGTCGGCCTGCTTCTAAGCCGAACGCCGTCGCCTCACAGAGCGCCCCTCTCCTGCGGGAGGGGGGCGTTTTCTTTTTGAGATCGCTTTTGCCGCCGCCCGGCACCCTGATTAGTACAGGTCATCGATTCCCTGATCACACTGTTCAATAAAGGAGGTAAGTCCATGCGCAGGCTGTCCCTGCTGGTGGGTGTACTGACGTTCTCGTTGACCGCGAGCGCGGCGTTCGCCGCTCCCCGTCCGGCCGAATGGCCGTCGGTCGACAAGCAGCTCCGGCAAGCCCGGGTCGAGCCCGGCAGCGCCCTGGAAGCCCTGATCCTCGACAACCAGGACTTCAAGATGCTGCGCGCCGGCGAGGCGAACGACAAGATCCCGGTGCCGTTGTGGCTGCGCGTGTACTGGCGCAAGGGCCGCCCGGAGTCCACGTATTCCGCGGCCGACCCGACAGGCGGCTACCCGCACGTCCTCAAGGAGGTCTACGAGTGGATGATTACCCACCAGGACCTGCGCCCCCATACCGCGGACGAGCCGAAAGCCGCCGGCCTCGAGGCCGACCGCGACGACGACGCCCTGGGGGTGATCACCGCCGCCAGCACGGTGGGCACCAACGTCCGCACCTCCGGCGCCCAGACCTCCCCGCGCAGCGAGTCGGACATCCGCATCAACTACTGGAACCCGCTGAAGATCATCGCCGCCTGCAACAACATCAGCGCCAGCGGCCAGCAGGCTCAGCTCTACTCCAGCGACGGCGGCGCTACCTGGGGTCAGAGCTTCCTCCCCCTCACCGGCACCGATGCCTTCCACTCCGACCCGGCTGTCGACTGGACGTCGGACGGCACGGCGTGGTCGACGACCATCGGCATCAAGGGCAACTCGCTGCACATGCGGGCCTACAAGTCGACCAACGGCGGCCAGACCTGGACCTTCGACAACACTTTCTCCGGCACCCAGAAGAACACCGACAAGGAGCTGATGTGGGTGGACCACAGCGCCACCTCGGCGTTCAAGGACTACATCTACGCCTGCTGGCACAATGGCAATCCGGCCTTCGCCAACCGGCGCACCGGCCCGGCCGGCTCCTGGCTGGCCACCCCGGTCCAGGTGAGCGGCTCCGAGTCCACCGGCACGGCCATCGGCTGTGACGTCAAGACCAACAGCGCCGGCGACGCCTTCGTCTTCTGGCCGACCACCGGCAACAGCCGGATCGTGGTCGCCAAGTCGGTCAACGGCGGCTCCACCTGGCCCACCCGGACCGTCATCGCCACCACCTTCGACAGCTACGACATCGGCATTCCGTCAATGGCCAGCCGCCGCGCCCTGATCTACGTCTCGGGCGGCGCCTACAAGACGGCCACCGTCAACAACGTCTACGCCACCTGGACGGACCAGACCGGCGTCGCCGGCTGCAACTCCCCCGCCAACGAGCCGGGCACCAACGCCGCCTCGGCCTGCAAGACCCGCATCTGGTTCTCCCGCTCCACCGACGGCGGCACCACCTGGGGCGCGCCGGCGATGCTCAACAACCAGGCCTCGAAGAACGACCAGTTCAACCAGTGGATGGGCGTCGACGAGACCACCGGCCGCCTCGCCGTCATTTATTACGACACGGTGAACGATGCCACCCGCAAGAAGACGGACGTCTGGTACCAGACCTCCGCCGACAACGGCGCCACCTGGAGCGCCGCCGTCAAGGTCACCACGGCGATGACCGACGAGACGGTCGCCGGCGCCGACTCCGGCAACCAGTACGGCGACTACAACAGCCTGTCGATCTACGCCAGCAAGATCTTCCCCTCCTGGACCGACCGCCGTAGCGGCGCCAAGGAAGAGATCTGGACGGCGCCGATTATTGAGCCCTAAGAAGTCGAGCCGTAGCAGCCCGATCAGAGCCGTTCGGCCAGCAGCTCGAGGGTGCGGGCGAGGTCGGGCTTGGCGGTGAGCACCGGCAGGAGAGGGTCTTTCTTCCGCCGGCGCAGGCGCTGCGGAACGGTCTTCAGGTTGAAGTCGCGCAGGTCCAGTTGGGCATTCACCTCGCTCCAGTCGAGCGGGGTGGAGACCGTGGCGCCGGGGCGCGGACGCACGGCGTAGGGTGCGGCCAGCAGCTTGCCGCGGCCGTTCTGCAGGGCGTCGACGTAGACC
>JBAPYB010000145.1:0-9552 GCA_049284515.1 Thermoanaerobaculia bacterium | reverse complement strand
GGAGAAAGGCAAGAAAGGACGCAGAGGACAGCAAGGACACCAGGGACGACCCGCAAGACCGCCCCAACCGGGACCCCTCTCCCGGTGAGGGGGGTGGGAGGGGGCGGGAGAGGGGCAGGGGTGAGGGTCTTCGGGCGGGGGCGCTCTGAGCCAGGGTGATGAGGGGTTTCTGTCCTTGATCTTGCCGGCTGTGGCACAATCCCTGGTTTCGGAACGGGGAGGGACCCTCTTTTGCGTCGAGTCGGAATTTTCGGATGGGGAATCGTCGCGCCACGGTCGCCCAATATCGCGGCTTTCGCAGACAACCTCTCGTCGGCGGGGAGCTGGCTGGAACCCTTCAACGGCTTCGGCCCGGACAACTTCCTGGTGGGCGTCCCGCAGTTCTCCTTCGAGGAGTACCGAGGCTGGATCGCGCAGCGCTTCCCGCCCTCCCGCTTCCACTCCCTGACCGAGAAGATGGACCTGCCGGTGCACTACGCCATCGGCTCCTTCATTCAGGCGCTGGGACAGAACCCCGGCCTGGAGCAGGAGCTGCGGGGCCTGGGGACCGCCGCCCACGTCTACATGGGGACGGGGATCGGCTGCGTCGACACCGTCTCCCGGCAGACCCGCTCGCTCGACCGCGCCCAGCGCCGCTGGGACCGCTTCTGGGCGGAGCGCAACCCCGCCTTCCAGGAGCACCGGTCCCGGGGCGGCGCAGCGCCGGAAGGAGCGCCTCCGGATCCCGCCGGTCCCGCCGATCCAGATACTGTGGCCGATCCCGAGGACCGCTACGAAGCGGAGGCCGCCTGGTGGCACCACTGGGCCGCCTCTTCGCCCGATCTGCAGACCTACCTGCGGGAGCTCGCCGCCATCGAGTCGCTCAACGTCGAGGGCGACATCGAGCGGGGCAAAGTGAGGGTGCTCAAGGAGAAGCAGCGCCAGCTCCGGCAGCTCCACGAGCGCTGGCAGGAGCCCCAGCCGCCCTGGCAGTCCGTGTCGGCCAACCTGGTGTGGAACATCTGGAACACGCCGGCCTCGCAGATCTCCATGCTGGGCCACATCACCGGCCTGGCCTTCGCGCCGGTGGCGGCCTGCTCCACCTTCGGCGTCTGCCTCAAGCTGGGGATGGACGCCATCCGCCGCGGCGAGGCCAAGGCGGTGGTGGTGGGCGCCACCGATCCGCCGCCGCTCGCCCTCTCGGTGAGCGCCTTCTACTCGGCGCGGGTGATCTCGGCCGACGCCTCGGTCTCCAAGCCGCTGACCGGCCTGCGCGGCACCCACGTCGCCGGCGGCTCCGTGCTGTGGATTCTGGGGGACCATGAATACATGACGGCGAAAGGCTTCAAGCCGCTGGGGATGGAGCCGGTGGCCGTGGGCGTCAGCTCGGACGCCGACCACATCATCACGCCCTCGGTGGAGGGTCCCACGGCGGCGATCCGCAACGCCCTCGCCGAGGCGGCCTTGGGCCCGGAGGAGATGGCCACCTGGGACCTCCACGCCACGGCCACCCCCGGCGACTACCGGGAGATCGAGACCCTGCGCGGCCTCGTGCCCGACTCAGTGCTGGTGACGGCGCGCAAGGGCACCTTCGGCCACGGCATGTCGGCCGGCGGCGGCTGGGAGCTGACGGCGCAGTACCTTGGCTACGAGCGCGGCCGCCTCTACCCGACGCCCCTCCACCGGCCGGAGATCCACGAGGAAATCGAGAAGCTCCACAGCGCCTACGTCTTCGACGAGCCCTGCAACGCCACGAAAGGCGCCGCCGGCAAGCTCTCCATGGGCATCGGCGGCATCAACGCGTGCGTGATTTCGCGGCCGTGGTGAAGAATAGCTCCGGCCGATCCGAATCGTAGAGGAACCGGGACGGTGTCCGTGCCGGCGGGCCCTCACTCCCCCGGCCCCTCTCTCCCAGCCTCCCCCCCGCCGGCCGGGAGAGAGGGGAGCCAAACAAGAAGATGTTGCTTTCTTTGCTGCTGACAAACCTCTCCCTCTTCTCCCGGCGGAAAGGGGGGGAGGCTGGGAGAAGAGGGCCGGGGTGATGAGGGCTTCGGAGCGATTACCGCCCCTTTTCCCTCTGTCCCACTGGATGCTCCAGGACCTTGGCCTGACCTTGTCCCTGGCTCTTCGCCGTGCGCGCCGGGGAGGCGAGGGGCGCCCCCAGCTCCGCGTCCAGCTTCGCCGCGGTGGTGTAGTGGATGCGGTTGTCGTACTGGTACTTCTCCGCCCGGGCGATCAGCTTGTTGAGGACCTGCGAGTGGCGGATGTCGAAGAAGGTCTTCTTGATCTCCGGATAGAGCAGCCCGGCGAGCGCCAGCAGGAAGGCGAAGGCGTCCTCGAAGATGGGAATCCAGGGGATGGCGATGATGAGCCCGCCAAGGGCGAGGCCGAGGAGGGCGAAGAGGGCGCGGGCGGCCGGGTCCCCCCCGCGCCAGAGGTCGTAACGGCTCGCCTCCAGCCGGTTCTGCTCCAGGGCGGCGGGGATGTACTGGCTCATCGAGGTCTCCACCACCTCCCGTTCCAGGTCGCTCCAGTAGGGAGGCGTGCCGCCGCACTCCTCGTAGCTCTCGCGGATCTCGGCGAGCTTGCGGCGGGCGGCTTCCCTCAGCTTCTCCGGAGCCTCCGCGGCGTCCAGGCCGCGGCGCACGTGCTCGCACTCCTGGAGCACGGCGTAGAGGACGGGGCCGAAGTCGAACTCGGGTCCAGCGACGTTGAGCATGGCGCGGCAGCCCCGGTCAGGGCTTCTTCTCCTCTTTTTTTTCGTCGTCGTCGTCCTTCTTCGCCGCGTAGTTGATCACGCCGAGCTGCTGCAGCAGCTTGTTGCCGTCGATGATGATATTGCCGCCGGGCAGCTTGGGGATCTGCCGCAGCTCCTTCTTCTGCAACGCCTCGATGAGCTTGAGGTTGACGTAGGCGTCGCCCGCGCTGCTGTTGAGCGCCGCCCGCTCCTTGCGGGTGCCCTCGGCCTGGGCGGTGAGCTCCGCCAGCGTCGCCTGGGCGTCCTGCTGGTGCTGGACGAGGTAGGCGTCGGCGGCCCGCTTGGCCTGCTCGAGCTCGCCCTGCGAGTGGGTGAGCGTCTCGGTGAGCTCGGCCACCCTGGATTGCAGATTGGTCTTGTTCCTCTCCTGGGTGGCCAGGATCTCCGACTCCAGCTTCTCGGCCGTCTTCTCTGCCTCCTTGCGGGAGTTGATCAACTTCTGGTAATCGGGCTTGAAGGCGAAATTGCCCAGCAACACCTGCTCGACCACGACGCCATATTTGCGCAGATGATCGGAGAGCAGCCGGGTGGCGTCGTTGGCCGCAGCGAAGCGCTTCTGCGGATTGTAGAAGTCCTCCGAGTTGAGGCGGTTGAGCTCGTCGCGCACGTAGGTGCGGGCCATGGGCCGCACCAGCCGGTCCTGGACGGAGTTGCTGTCGGGCGCCACGGATCGCCAGATGTTGGCGACCCGGGTGGGATCGATCCGCCAGCGGATCGTGACGTCGGTTTCGATGTCGTTGCCGTCCCGGGTCTTGAACCGCAGGTCGTCCTTGCCCCTGCGGTCGCCCTCTCCCGAGCTCGCGGTCATGACCAGGCTGCGCAGCGAGGTGTCGAAGATTTGCCAGTCGTTGACCAGCGGCATGAAGAAGTAGGTGGCTCCGGGATCCAACCGCTCATAGGACTTGAGGAGCTTGTTGAACTTCACGCCCACCTCGGTGGCCTGGGTCGTGTGCGGCGTGCACCCGGCCAGCGAGACGGCGGCGAGGGTCGAGAGACCCAGGGGGACCATGAGCCATTTCATCTTGGTTTTTCCATTCCAGGCGTTCATTTCGGATTCCCCAGCTTGCCCAGGTCCGTCGGATCTTCGGTGATGTAGATTGGGCCCTTGATGCCTTCGAGCAGGGCGATACCGCGACGCAGGCGCAGGAGCTTGGCCGAGCCGGCGCCCTCCAGGGCGCGGTTGATCAGCTCGGTGCCGTTGGCCTGGGCCGCCTTGACCAGCAGGTCCGCCTCGGCTTTCTTCTGGCGCTGATAGAGGTCCTTCTGGGCGTTGATGCCGGTGATCTGGGCGTTGAACTCCGCCGTGCTGACGTTGACCAGGTTCTGGCCCTCGGCTTTCACCCGGTTGAGGCGCGTCTGCACCTCGGCCTGCTTGGCCAGCGCCTGGTTGGTGAGCACCGACTGGTCCTGGATCTTCTTCTGCTCGGTCAGCGACTGGAAGGTCTCCGGATAGTCGTACTGGCGGATGAGCACGTCCTCGAGCTTGAGGCCGTTGTCCTTGAAGCGCTGGATGAGGGCCGTCTTGAGCGCCTGCACCTGAATGAGGCGCTTCTCGTGGTAGAACTCCTCGGCCAGCAGCTCGCCCAGGTACTGCTTGACCATCGGGTCCGTGAAACGGACGACCACCGCCTCCTCGTACGCCTTGCTGAGGCCGAACCGGCTGGCCAACAGGTAGGGGTCCGTGACGCTGTAGAGCACGGTCACGTCCACGTCCACCGGATAGCCGTCCACCGTCGGCACCTTCACGGCCGGCCGCTGGGTGTGCCCGGCCCCCGTCTCGGCCTCGTTGTTGGTGAACTCCACGGCCTGGACGTCGCGGGGGAAGGTGAAGATCCGCTCGTAGCTGCTGAGCTCCCGCCGCCAGCCGGGGAGCACCGGCTCTTTCTGCAAGCCCTTGCCAAAACCATAGGAGACCTGGCGGACGCCGATCTGGTCGGGCGACACGTAGGTGATGGCGCAGGCCCGCAGGAAGAGCAGCGGCACGACGACGAGGAGGAGCCACAGGCCGATCTTGCCGAAACGGCTCCGGATTTTCTGCAGGAACGGGCTCTGGACCCGGAATCGGGGCGATGTCTTCAAGGCTTCGAACATGAGGGATTTCCGTTCTATGCTGGAGGACCTTCGTGGGTAGTTACGCTGGGAGGGAGCAGATGTTCTTGCGGATGCTACGCCTCGCCGCTCTCCTTTCCTAGAGTTGACCTGGAGGGGCAAAAATATGTCACCCGGCGCTGTGCCTCCCGGGGGGGCCGGGGGTTGACTCCGGTTGACTCCCCGGGCGAGCAGCCGGCGCGATAGGATATTGGGGAGGGGTCTTCCCAGCCCCGGCCGCCGTGGCACGGGCCTTGCGGAAATCCCCCAAGGAGCGGACGCCCACTCAAGGCTCCGGCTCTTGCTGACAAAGGAGCTGCCATGCAGATACCGATGGAGGTTTCCACCCGCGACGTCACGCTGTCCCCCCAAATCGAAGCCGAATTGAGAAAGCGTGCCGACAAGCTGGAGCGCCACTACAACCGCGTCACGAGCTGCCGCATCGCCCTCGAGCGGCCGACCGGGAACCATCATCACGACGGCGGTCCCTACCGGGTGCGGGTCGACGTGACCGTCCCCGGCACGGAGCTCGTGGCGGACAAGCAGGGGGAAGAGATCTTCATTGCCATCCGCGACGCCTTCGACGCGGCCGAGCGCCAGGTGGAGGCTTTCGTGGACCGCCGCCGCGGCTTCGCGAAGTCTCCGCCGGCACCGGAGGGAAAAGTCGTCCGCCTGTTCTCCGAGGAGGGCTTCGGCTTCCTCGCGGCCCCGGACGGCCGCGAGATCTACTTCCACCGCAACGCCGTCGACGCCCCCGGTTTCGACAAGCTGGCCGTGGGATCGCGCGTCCGTTTCGCCGAAGAGCAGGGACGCGAGGGTCCCCAGGCGAGCACCGTGAGCCCCTTGGAGACGAACGGCAAATCGGCACCGGTCGCGGAAGCCGCCTTGGGATGAGTTGAGGCTTGGGGGGGCGCCGCCTGGGAAGAGAGTCCCAGGCGGCGGGACCTTGCAGGACGGTCAGCCGATCTGTGTCTCGCAGGTCTTCCAGAAGGTCGGCATGCAGAGCGGGGAGTAGCAGGCAGGGTCCTGCGTCTCCGGCCACACCGGGACATTCCCTCCAGCCAATGCCCGAAGGGGCGCGTCTTCCAGGCGCAACAGCGTCTCGCGGTGGAGGGTCAGGCGGCGGGCGTGCTTTTTCATCGGGTCTTCTCCTTTCGTAGGTCCTACTACAGAGTGCCTCGAGGACTCCCAAGCGGAGACATCGAGGACCAGAGTCTCCAGCCTCTGTGGGTCCGGATACCTTCCAGGTCGGCGGGACTCCAAGACGCGCGCTCAGCCGGTCTGCGTTTCGCAGGTCTTCCAGAAGGTCGGGCCGCAGAACGGTGAATAGCAGGCGGGCTCCTGGGTCTCCGGGACGATCGCGACGCCAACTCCCCCGGCCAGGGCCCGGAGGGGCGCATCTTCGAGGCGCAACAGCGTTTCACGGTGGAGGGTGAGGCGGCGGGGCTGCTTCTTCATAGGGCGTCTCCTTTCGCAGGGTTTCTCAATACAGGGTGCGTTGAGCTCGTCCAAGCAGGGACAGCAGGGACGCCGAGACGCTGAGCCTTAGTATGGTAAGATTGATCGGCTGGTAGGCTGAGCGCTTGCGCGGCGATGCCAAAGCCAGGGGGGGAGATATGGCCCAGACCAGGAAGCGAAGGAGCAGAGAGAACGAGGAGAAGGCCGCGTCCTCCAGGGAGGAAAGCATAGCTTTCCGTGTTCGCTACCGCGAGGATACTATGCTTGCCAAGCTTCGCCAAGTGCCAGCCGAATGCCTGGCTGAAGTCAGCGACTTTGTTGACAGCGTGATCGAAAGGGAAAGGAAGCGGCACAACAAAGCATTTATTGATTCCATCCCCGCGCTTGCCGACGAGCCGTTCAGCCGATACTGGGACAATCCCATCGATGCCGAATACGACAAGTTATAAATTCGGCGACATCGTGCTCGTGCCATTCCCTTTTGCTGATCTGACCTCGACAAAACAACGACCGGCTGTAGTAGTCAGCGGCAATGATTACAACGCGGAAGCAGTAGTCGTCAGCGAGAACGAGCATCACGATCTGATCATCGTTATGGGAGTAACGAGCGTGGAGGGTGCCCTTGGGGCCGCAGATCTCAAACACTGGCGCCAAGCAGGCCTCCGGTATCCCTCAGCTTTCAAGCCGATTATTACGACCTTGGCGCCGTCCAGGGTTGTCCGAAGACTTGGCAAGCTGTCCGATGAAGACAGGAATCGGCTGAAGCATCTACTGGTCAAGGTCCTGAATCTGGTTCCTTCTTCCGCCTCGCCAGCGCCGCCGCCTTCCTAGCAACTTCTTGACAAATCGACGCCCCCGGTTTCGGCGCCTGGCACGGGGTCGTGGAAGGGCGGGAGGGCGACTGGGTGCGGCGCGTCTCGGTGGCCCCAGCCAATGCCTCGACTTCTCCTCTCCATGAGCCGGCGGACACGGGGAAAGAGCCTTTCCCTCGTTTCGCCAAGCCGGCGGGCGCGTCCGGGTCTTGGGCGTCCGGATGGATCGTGATAGAGTTGGTCACAAATGGATTGGAGCGGAGCCCGCCCCTGAGAGCGAAAGGAGACTAAGGTGAGCGATATCGAAAGCCGCGGTTACGTCCATCCCGAGGTGCTGGTCTCGACCGACTGGGTGGCGAATCACCTGAACGACCCCAAGATCCGTATCGTCGAGTCGAACGAAGACCCGCTGCTGTACCCCTCCGGGCACATCCCCGGCGCCGTCGAGGTGGACTGGACCCGCGACCTCAACGACCCCGTGCGGCGCGACTACCTGGGCCGGGAAGGGTTCCAGGCGCTGCTGCGGCGCATCGGCGTCGACAAGGACACGACGGTCGTCTTCTACGGCGACAAGAACAACTGGTGGGCCACCTACGCCTACTGGGTGTTCCACCTCTTCGGCCACGAAAACGCCAAGATCGTCGACGGCGGCCGCATCAAGTGGCTCAACGAGGGCCGGCCGCTGACCAAGGACGTCCCCACGTACCCGCCGAGCGACTACGTGGCCGTCGAGCGCGACGACAAGCGCTTCCGCGCCTTCCGGGACCAGGTGCTGGAGCACACCAACGGCAAGAAGCCCATGATCGACGTGCGCAGCCCCGCCGAGTACTCGGGCGAGCGGCTCCACATGCCGGACTATCCCAACGAGGGCGCCCTGCGCGGCGGCCACATCCCCGGCGCCAAGAGCGTCCCCTGGGCCAAGGCCGTCAACCCGGAGGACGGCACCTTCAAGACCGCCGACGAGCTGCGCGGCCTCTATGAGAAGGAAGCGGGGCTCAAGCCGGACGACGACGTCGTCGTCTACTGCCGCATCGGCGAGCGCAGCAGCCACACCTGGTTCGTCCTGCGCAACCTGCTGGGCTACAAGCAGGTCCGCAACTATGATGGAAGCTGGACGGAGTGGGGCAACCTGGTGGGCGTGCCCATCGAGCGCTGACCCCCGATTTTCTAACGGAGTTGGAAGGACGAGCGTGCCATGGCCCTACCGGAGAAGCTGACGCAGACGCTGGACCTGCTGGGGTCGATCGCCGACCGCAACGAGCGCATCCAGCTCCTCATCGACCTCGCCGGCCGCTTCGAGGAGGTGCCGCCGCGGCTCGCGCAACGGCCCTATCCGGAGACGGCGAAGGTGCCGGCCTGCGAATCCGAGGCCTACGTCTTCCCCGAGCCGCGGCCGGACGGCACGCTCGACTTCCACTTCGCCGTCGAGAACCCGCAGGGGATCTCGGCCAAGGCCATGGCCGTGATCCTCGACGACACCCTCTCGGGCGCTCCGCTCGAGCAGGTGGCCGAAGTGCCGTCGGACATCGTCTACGACGTCTTCGGCCGCGAGCTCTCCATGGGCAAGTCCATGGGGCTCATGGGGATGGTGGGGATGGTGGCGAACCTGGCCAAGAAGCGGGCGGAAGGGGCACCGGCGTAGGACGCCCGGGGATGCCGGCGCAGCCCGCCGGCACCCCCTTCGGTCTCTGTGGACTATTGGCAGCGCTTGCAATCCGAGGGGGTCGTGGTGGGGCAGAGGCTGTCGTCCGACCAGCCCTGGCCTACCGCGCGCCGCAGCTTGGGCGCGCTCAAGTGCAGAAGCGTCTCCTTGGAAAGGGTGAGCTTTTTAGCGATCTCGGTCTTCTTCATGAACGGTCTCCTCTGGTCAGTCGCCTAATCTATCAGACCCGGCTGAAAAATATAGGGGTCCCGACGCGACTTGTTGCGGCTTCAGGAGCCGGGTGAACCGGCTGCCGGCGAGGCCCGCGAGGGCGCCTGATGGCTTCCCGAGAAGCGGGAACCATTCTCCCCCATCCGCGTTATGTTGAGCTGGAGATGCGAGGGGAAGCTCAATGAGCATGCCGATGGTTCTGGAACCGCCGAGCGACGCGGAGCTGATGGCGCGGGTGCGGGAGGGGGACCGGGACGCCTTTGCGGACCTGGTCGACCGCCACAAGGACGCCGTGGTGAGCTATCTCGCCCGGCTGAGCGGCGACCGCGACCGGGCGGAGGACCTGGCCCAGGACACGTTCCTGCGCCTGTTCCGCGCCGCCCGGGACTACACCGAGCAGGGCTATCTCAGGGCCTTCCTCTTCCGCATCGCCACCAACCTGGTGCGCTCGGCGGAGCGGCGGGAGCGGCGGCTGCGCCTGCTGCTGCCGTTCTTCCCGCGGGAGGAGCACGCCGAGCCGGCCGCCGCCTTGGGGCTGCTGCGCCGGGAGATGCACCGGGAGGTGGCCGCGGCCGTGGCGAAGC
>JBAPYB010000144.1:0-4476 GCA_049284515.1 Thermoanaerobaculia bacterium | reverse complement strand
GCCCAGAAGCGCTCGCGCGGCGCGGTGGAGGGAGCGCGGCGCGGCGCGGGGATGCCCGCGATGGCGCTGAGCGTCTTGTCCGTGGCTCCGGTCAGCTCGGCCTGGATTTCGGCGATCGACCGCCCGTCCGCCTGGCGGCGTTTGGCGGCTACGAGTTGGAGCAGGTGGCGCGGTCCGTACAGGGCGATCCTGCCCCGGCGGGCCAATGGCGGGTCGAGAAGGCCGATCGTGGTGTACCAGCGGATGAGCCGCTCGTTGGGCACGTCGCGGCCCCGGCCGCTATGCAACGGCTGGGATCCGAGCAGGTCCGCCGCCGCCTCCGCCAACTCGCCGATGGTCCAGGTGTCACTCACACTGCAATCATTGCACTGCAATGATGACAGTGTCAAGGCCGCACCGGCCTTTTGCTACAACTTCGCCACCGTGTCCTTGTAGAACCCGTCGAGGATCTCCTGGTTGCGCTGCTCCACCACCTTGCGCTTGACGCTCATCTTGGGCGTCAGCTCGCCCGTCTCCTGGGAGAGGTCGTGATCGAGGAGATGGAAGTCCTTGATCCGCTCGTAGGAGGCGAGGCCCGAGTTGACCGCCTCGATGGCATCCCGGAGGAGCTGCTTCACCTCGGGGCGGGAGGCGAGGTCGGCGTAGTCCCTGTAGTCGATGCCGTGCTCGCGCGCCCATTTGCCCGCGGTCTCTTCGTTGAGCGTGATGAGGGCGACGCAGAAGGGACGGCGGTCGCCCAGCATCACCACCTGGGAGACGTAGGGGCAGCTCGCCTTGAGCTGGTTCTCGATGTTCTGCGGCGCGATGTTCTTGCCGCCGGCCGTGACCAGGATGTCCTTCTTGCGGTCGGTGATGGTGAGGAAGCCCTCGCCGTCGAGCACGCCCACGTCGCCGGTGTGGAACCAGCCGTCCGGCTCCAGGGCCTCGGCCGTGTCCTCGGGGCGGTTGTAGTAGCCCTTCATGACGTGGCGCCCGCGCACCAGGATCTCGCCGTCCCCGGCGATGCGCAACTCGGCTCCGGGGAACACCGGGCCGACGGTGCCGAACTTGTAGCGTTCGGGGCGGTTGAAGCAGCTTCCGGCGGAGGTCTCGGTGAGACCGTAGCCCTCCAGGATCAGGATGTCGCAGGCGTGGAAGAACTCGGCGATGGCGCGCGACAGCGGAGCGCCGCCGGAGATCAGGAAGCGGAGCCGGCCGCCCAGGCGGGCCTTGAGCTTGGAGTAGACGAGCTTGTCCGCCAGCCGGTGCTGGAAGGCGAGGAGGCCGGAGGGCTGTCCGCCCTGCTGGCGGAGCTTGGAGACCCGCGCCCCCACGCCCATGGCCCACTGAAAGATCTTGTACTTGAGCCCGCCGCCCTCCTTGGCGCCGGTGACCACCCGGTTGTAGACCTTCTCGAAGACGCGTGGGACGCCCGCCATCACCGTCGGGTGCACGACCGCGAGGTTGGGCACCAGGTCGTCGATGACCCCGTCGATGGCGGTCGGCACGCCCGTGCGCAGGAAGGCCACCTGCAGCACCTTGGCAAAGGAGTGGGCGAGCGGCAGGAAGATGAGCTGCTGATCGTTGGGGCCGAGGACGTTCACCTTCGCGATCGCCTCCGCCTCGAAGACCCAGTTGTCGTGGGTGAGCATCACCCCCTTGGGCCTGCCGGTGGTGCCCGAGGTGTAGATGAGGGTGGCGAGGTCTTCCGGCCCCACCGACGAGGCCGCCAGGTCGAAGCCGCCGGGATGGTCCGCGTCCCACTTCGCACCGTGGCTTTCGAGCTCGGCGAGGGTGATCGTCCAGCCGTCGGCCGCCACGGCCGAGCCGTCCATCAGGATCAGGTTGACGACGTTTCCCAGCCGTTCCTTCACCTCCCGGATCTTGGCTTCCTGGGCCGTGTTCTCCACGAAGCAGAAGCGGGCGCCGGAGTCTTCCAGGATGTAGGCGCTCTCCTCAGCCGTATTCGAGGTGTAGATGGTGGAGGTGGCCCCGGCCGCCGAGAGGATTCCGAGGTCGGCGATCACCCACTCCGGTGAGCTGGTGGCGAGGATGGCCACCCGTTCTCCCTTCTGAAGACCGAGGCTGAGCAGACCGCAGGCCACGGCCCGCACCCGTTGCCCCGACTGCCGCCAGGTGAGCTTGTACCACTGGCCGTCGCGCCGGCCGGACATCGCCTCCCGGTCCGCGAAGGCCTCGACCTGGTGCTGGAACAGGTGGACGATGGAACGGAACGAGATCTCGCTCATGGCAGGGCTCTCCGGGAGTGAACAGGTGACGGGATGATACCAGCCCGTACGACGAACATCCCGCCTCCCAGGTACTCGATCTCTGGATACTTCTCCAGCCACCGGAACTCGTCCGGCGGCACCGGCACCATCCGCCCGCCGGCGAAGGTCATGTAACCGTAGCCGTGGAGGAAGTTGGCGCTGACGGCGATCGGCCCGGGTTCGCCCGGCTGGGGGAGGTGGAAGTCGATGCCGTAGAGGGCGGGATCGACGTGGCCGAAGTAGGCGAGGGCGATGTGGTCGAGCCCCTCCCTGTCCATGTACTTGCGGACGCGTTTCAGCCCCTGGCCCCAGTCGATGTTGGAATCGAGCAGGATGCGATCGCCGCGGCCGCGCGCGAGGACGTTGAAGTAGTCGAGGGTGTTCGGCGTCGCGATCAGGGCCGAAAGAGGATAGACGGCCAGCACCGCCAGCGCCGTCCTGCGAATCGCGAGGCCGCGTTCCAGGAAAAACGGCGTCAGCCGGCTCGCGTAGATGAAGAGCAGAGGGAAGGCCGAGAGGATGTGCCGGATGCCATAGTTCACGTTGCCGGTGAGCACGGAGTAAGAGACCAGCAGGACCGCCAGCGGCAGGCCAAGGTAAATCTCCCCCCGGGCCTTGGTCCCCAGCCGGACGAAGGGCGCCAGGGCGCAGGCGAGGAGGAGCGGCAACGGAGTCTTGAAAAGGAGGCAGACCAGGTAGTAGACCGGCGTCCCCTGGCGCGACCAGCGGCCGAAGAGGTAGTTGGGGAACTCTCCGGACTCGGCGTCGAGCCGCACGCCGTCGAACCCTTCGAGGTACGGCGCGGGGAGGGGCATCGGGAGCCCGGCCGGGAGATGGCCGGCGATTCCCCGCATGAAATGGCTCTGGAAGTCGAAGGAGCCCAGGGGCTTGCCCGTCCCCTGGAAGAGATATCCCGCGTTCAGCACCAGCAGACTCACGAGGACGATGGCCGCCAGCCCGCCGACGCGGCGGCCCACGGGGCGCTCCCCGCGCAGCAGGGCGACGGCGACGAGGAGGGCGAGGACCGGGTAGAGGAGCACCGACGTGGTCTTGGCGAGCTGCGCCAGCCCCAGCGCGAGCCCGGCGACGAGCATGCGGACGGCCGTGGGCTCCTGCGACCATCTATAGAAGAGGTAGAGCGCCAGCACGCCGAGTGCGGCGACGCCCACGTCCGCGGTGACGACGTGCGAGTGGCCGATCAGCGTCGGGTTGAAGGCGAAGAAGGTGAGCGCCACGAGCCCGGCCGCCGGGCCGTAGAGCTCCCGCGACCAGCGGTGGACGACCACCCCCATCAGCAGCGCCAGAGCGACGATCGGCAGGCGTCCCAGGAGGAAGAGACGGTCGTAGACCGGCCGGTTCCGTTGCATGAAGTCCGTGCCCAGGATCCACGGATACCAGGCGCTCTCGCGGGCCGGCTTGGCGGTGCGGATCTGGGGACTGAGCGGCAGGAGAGGGAGCGCCGCCAGCTCCTTGATCAGGGGCGGCGTGCGGGCGGCGAGGTCGAAATCCCCGGTTTTCAGATAGAAGTAGCCGACCGGCAGGTGGGTGAACTCGTCGGCCGTGGGGGAATCCCAGACGAGCCCGTGAAGACAGAGGATGGCGAAAGCGCCCAGCAGCAGGAGGACCAGGGTCCGGTGGCTCACCTGCCCGAGCTCCATGGCAGCCTCCTACTCAAGCTCGAAAAGCGGGGTGCCGTTGTCGACGGCCTGGCCGGGCTGGACGTGGATCCTGGTGACCGTGCCGCCGTGCTCGGCGCGGATCTCGTTCTCCATCTTCATGGCTTCGAGAACGAGAACCCCCTGGCCGGCCGCGACCTCCTCGCCCTCCGCGGCTAGGAGGGCGACGACGCGCCCCGGCATGTACGCCTTGACGGTCTGCCGCCGCCGGCCGCCCTTAGCGGTCCGGCTCTGGGTGGCGAGCGCCGTGAGGGGATCGGCGACCTCGACGGCGCCGGCACCGTGGGCGGTGCTCACCCAGTACACCCCTTCGCCCTGCTCGCGGACGGCGACCTCGTGCTGGGCGCCCTCGATAAGAAGACTGAGGAGACTGCGCTGCGCGCCCGCGCGGGCCGTGGCCGCTTCCACGCGGTAGGTGCGGTCGCCGATGGTCACGTCGTAGACGTCGTCGTCGCGACGGACCCGGACCTTCTCCTCCCGCGATCCGGAGCGGACGATCAAGTCCACGAGGCGTTCCTCCGCGCTTCGTAGCGCGCCGTGCCGGCCCAGCG
>JBAPYB010000143.1:0-11971 GCA_049284515.1 Thermoanaerobaculia bacterium | reverse complement strand
CCGCTCGGCCAGCCGGCGCCGGTCGGCGGGCTCCAGCGAGGGGGCCAGCGCCTGGACGCAGCGCACGCCGGCCGCCGCGAGATCACGGCAGGCCAGCTCCCAGAGAGCAGGGTCGCCGGTGACGCCGGGCAGCAGGGGGAACATCGCCGAGGCTCCGGCAGGCAGCCGGCGCAGGCGGCCGAGGTCGCGGTCGAGCAGCGCCGGGAGCAGGTCGAAGACGATGGCCGCCCCGGTCACCTGCGGCACGGTCGACTCCTCGCCGGGAAGGAGCTGCACCAGCACGGGGGTGCCGGCCATGAGTCGCGCGCGGGCCACCTCGTCGCGGGCCGCGGCCCGGCGCGGCGGCACGGGCGGAAAATAGAGGACGTCGTCGAGCGGCGTGTCGGCCAGGGCGGCAAGATCGGAAGGCTTGGCCTTCGGCGTCCTTCCCCACTCCCCGAGAATGCCGGCCGCCAGGTTCACCCACGGGCGCTCGGGCGGCTCCCAGGAGCGGGGGACATAGCGAATCCAGAACCGCCCCGGCTCGGGAAGCTGGGCCGCCGGCTTCGCCTCGGTGCTCACGGCAGCGGCGCCACCAGGCCGCGGGCAGCGAGGATGCGGTGCACGTACTTGCCGAGCACGTCCATCTCCAGGTTCACGGCATCGCCGGGCACGAGTTGGGAGAGCGTCGTCACCTCCAGGGTGTGGGGGATGAGCGCCACCTCGAAGCGGTCGGACCGCAGGGTCGAGACCGTGAGGCTGACGCCGTCGACGGTCACCGAGCCCTTCTCCACCAGGAACGGCGCCAAGTCGGTGGGAATCGAGAAGGCGAGCACCCGGTGATCCGTGAGGTCGCGGCGGTCCACCACCCGCGCCGTGCCGTCCACGTGCCCCTGCACCCAGTGGCCGCCCAGGGCATCGCCCATGCGCAGCGCCGGCTCCAGGTTCACGGCATCGCCGCGGCTCAGGCCCCCCAGGGTAGTGCGGGAGAGGGTCTCAGGCGAAAGCTCTACGGCCACGCGGTCCATCCCCTTTTCCGTGACCGTCAAGCAGACGCCGGAGACCGCCAGACTGTCGCCGACCCCGAGCCGTGCCGCGAGGTCCGGAGAAAGCCTAATCGTCAGGCGGACGCCTCCCTGGCCCGAGGGAGCCGGGTCCTCGATCAGATTTCCACGCTCGATGATGAGGCCGGTGAACATAGCCGTCAGCCTATCCAGATTCTCACACTGCGTCCACAGGGTCCGTGTCCGGCCCAACGGGCCGGGAGAACCGAGCCCAGGGCTGAGGCCGAAGGCCGATGCCCTGGGTGGAGAGATGACAAGCGTTGCGGCCTGAAGGGCCGCGAGAGCTTTCTTCTCGCGCCGAGTTCTCGCGACCTTACAGGCCGCAAGGAAAGGGTGGGCCGATACCTTTATTCTGTGACAAACCCTAAAGGTGTGAGCTATGGCTCGATAAGCTCACGTACCGTTACATTACCAGCCGCGGCGTCGGCGATCGACCGCCGCAAATGGTCTGCGTTGGCTGGATTCGCCAGTAGGTAATGAGTCTCTTTCCAGGAGTTGTACTCATCGAGAGAAAGGAGCACAACCCGCTCGCCACTCTCCGTGACGATGATCGCCGGCTCTGCATCCGCGACCACCTGCTTGACGAGTTGCTCCAGATTGCGCTCGGCTTGATTCAAAGTGACGGCGTTCATGGAGAATCTCCTTCTGCTCCAAGCCGAGATTCTAGCAGCCGACCCTTGCGAGCAGATCCTGCAGACAGCCCTGCCGGAATCCCGTGAGAATCAGGTCGCCTCCCCGTCTATGTGCTTCCAGCTCTTCCAACCGGGGAGCTTCGGCGAGGATAGCAAACCCCGGCCCCCCCAGCGGTGTCGGAGCGTCCTTGCCGCCGAGGAGGAGCGGCGCGCAGTCGACTCTCACCTGGTCGTAGAGGCCGGCGGCGACGAAGCTTGCGTGGACTTCTCCTCCCCCTTCCACCAGGACGCTCCGCACGCCGCGATCGTAGAGATCGGCGAGGACGGCTCCAGGCTCGACAGCGGTCAAATCCACCACCTTGGCCCCTTTGGCGATCAACATTTCACGCCGCCTCCGATCCGCCGATTGAGTATAGATCAGCACCGGTCCCGGGACGGTGAAGAGGGCGGCCTCGGGCGGCGTCCGCAGACGCCGGTCCAGGACGATCCGGAGATTGGGTCCGACGGCGAGCTTCAGCCGGCGATCCAGCCGCGGATCGTCCGCCAGGACCGTGCCGCTTCCCACGAGGATCGCGTCGTGCTCCTCGCGGAGGGCCAGGGACCAGCGCCGCGCCTGCGGCGAGGAGATCCAATGACTGGCGCCGGTCACCGTGGCGATCTTGCCGTCCAGGCTCATGGCCCATTTGAGGGTGACTGCGGGACGCTTCAACGTGGCGGCGACGAGGAATTGCAGGTTGAGGCGTACGGCCTCTTCGGCGAGGATCCCGACCTCGACCTCGATTCCGGCGTCCCTGAGCCTGGCGAATCCGCGGCCAGCGACGCGCGCATCGGGATCGCCGTGGCAGGCCACCACGCGCGCCACGCCGGCCGCGATCACGGCGTCGACGCAGGGCGGGGTGCGGCCGTGATGGGCGCAGGGCTCCAGGGTGACGTAGAGAGTGGCGCCGCGAGCCCGGTCCCCCGCCTCCTTGAGAGCCTCCACCTCGGCGTGGGGGCCCCCCACCTGCCGGTGCCAGCCGCTCCCCACGACTTCGCCGTCCCGCACCAGGACGGCGCCAACCCTCGGGTTGGGTGAGGTGCGATACCTGCCGCGGGCGGCGAGACGGAGCGCCCGGCGCAGGTAGTCAGCCGACGAGGGCAGAGGCGAACTCCCGGGGGCGGAAATCCACCAGGTCCTCGGCCTTCTCGCCCACTCCCAAATACAGGACGGGGAGCTTCAGCTCGCGAGCGATGGCCACCACCATGCCGCCCTTGGCCGTGCCGTCCAGCTTGGCCAGCAGCACGCCGTCAATGGGGATCACCTGGCTGAAGGTCCGCGCCTGGGAGAGGGCGTTCTGGCCGGTGGTGGCGTCGAGGACCAGGATCGTCCGCTTCTGCCAGTCGGCGGCCTCGCGGTCGATCACCCGGCGGACCTTGCTGAGCTCGGCCATCAAGTGATCCTTGGTGTGGAGCCGGCCGGCCGTGTCGACGATGAGCTGGTCGACCTTGCGCGCCCTGGCGGCGTGGATGGCGTCGTAGACCACGGCGCCCGGGTCCGCCCCCTGGGCCTGGCGGATGACCTCGACGCCCAGCCGCTCGCCCCAGAGGGCGAGCTGCTCGATGGCGGCGGCGCGGAAGGTGTCGCCCGCCGCCAGCATCACCCGCTCGCCCTGCTGCTGATGCCGCCTCGCGATCTTGGCGATGGAGGTGGTCTTGCCGACGCCGTTGACGCCTACCACGAGGGTCAGCATGGGGCCGCGGCCCGGAATTCGCGGACGGGGCATCTCGTTGAGCACGTCCGCCACCTCGTCGGAGAGCAGCTTGCGCAGCTTCGCGGCGCTGGTCGTCTGCTCGTTGAGAGCGTTCTTCTTGACGCGTTGGACCAGCTCCAGGGACGTGTCCACCCCGAGGTCGGCGCCGATGAGGATCTCTTCCAGGTATTCGAGGGTGCGGTCGTCGAGAGTGACGCGGTTGCTCATCGCATCGGAGACCTTCTCGATGATCTCCGTGTGCGTCATGAGGAGCCCGCGCTTCAGCTTCTTCCAGAAGCCGCCCTGCTCCTCCTCGTCTGCGGGAAGCCGGGCTTCCGGCGCCAGCTCCAAGAGGTCGTTCTGTTTCGATTCGTCAGCCATGGCTCAACCCGCGAAGAGCTCCTGCCGGAGCTGCTCGACGGCCAGGGCCATCGTCTCCCGGGCATGGGCCACCATGGCAGGGTGCCCCTGGACCAGCGCCAGGTGATAGCCCTCGGGCAGGGGGACGACGTAGATGTGGAGGGCCTTTTTCTCGATGTGGATCATTCGCGCCTCGCCCAGGTCGTTGCTGGCGAGCAGCCGCTCGAGCTGGCGCAGATAGATCCCCAGGTAGGCGCCGATCACCTTCATCTCATAGGGGCTGAAGTCGGTGCCGCAGGCGAGGTCCACGGTCTCGCCCGTACCGTCCAGGAACAGCGCGCCGAGGGCGTGGTCGTTGTGGGCCAGGAGGTTGGCGAGGACGTACTGAAACACCATGCGGGAGAGTGTAATACGTCGGCCGGCGGTCAGCGCTGTCCGCCGGCCACTTTGGCTTCCTTGGCTTCGACGATCGTCTCGGTGCGTGCCGGCCGGGTGGCGCCGGCGCGGATCTCGCCCGCCTCGAAGGCGCGCAGGAAGGCGGTGACGATCTTGGCGTCGAAACGGCTGCCGGTCAGGCGGGTGATGGTGTCGACGGCGAATTGCAGGTTGTACGCCTGCTGATAGGGCCGGTTGGTGGTGATGGCGTCGAACGTGTCGGCCACCGCGACGATGCGGGCGAAGAGGGGGATCTGCTCGCCCTTCAGGCCGTCCGGATAGCCGCGGCCGTTCCAGGCCTCGTGGTGGGAGCGGATGGCGGGGATCATCTCCCGAAGCTGATCGAAGGGCGTCATGATCTCCGCACCCTTCACGGTGTGCAGCTTCATCTGCTCGTATTCCTCAGGGGCCAGCACGCCCTCCTTGCGCAGGATGCGGTCCTCGACGCCGATCTTGCCCACGTCGTGGAGCAGGGCGCCGATCCAGACCTTGTGCTGCACCTCCTCGGGGAGTTGGAGATAGCGGGAGATGGTCCGGCTGACCGAGGCCACGCGCTCGGAGTGGCCCCGGGTGTAGGGGTCTTTGGCGTCGATGGCGGCCACGAAGGCGCGCAACGAGCCGATGAACAGCTCGCGGTTGGTCTGCGCCGCCTGGCGGAGCTGCTGGACGTGCGAGGCCACGTGGCCGCTCATCCGGTTGAAGTCCTCGGCCAGGTCGGCGAGCTCGAAGGTGAGGCCGTGCATCTCCACGCCGCCGCCGAAGTTCCCCTCGGCGATCTCGTGCGTGGTGGTCGCCAGGCGCTGGATGGGAAGGCTCACCCAGCGCGCCCCCAGCAGGGAGAACAAGAGGGACATGCCGACCAGCAGCGCCGTCGACAGGATCGCGGCGTAGATCATCTTGTTGATGCCCGGGAACGCCTCGGAAAGGGGTTTCTGCACCACCAGCCCCCAGCCGCTCTCCGGGATGTCGCTGACCTGGGCGAAGATGTCGCGCGCGCCGACCCGCGTCGTCGAGGTGAGCGTCATGGGCCGGCTGATGAACATCTGCAGCGTATCGCCGTCGAGCGCCGTCTTCTTCAGACCGCCGCCGCCGGACCAGAGGGTGTTCTTCTGCCGGTCGATGAGAAAGACGCCGACGCCCTGCTGGGCCACGTCCTGAGAGACCTTGATCAGCGGGCGGAACTTGAAGAGCTCTTCCAGGATCAGCTTCGGCCCCTCGCCGGCTTGGAGGACGATGGGGCACGCCAGGACCACTCCGGGGTCGCGGCCTCCTGCCATGGCGACGAGACGGTAGGCGGGCCCCTTCTGGCTCCGCGCCTGCTCGAAGGCGTCGTTCATGGCCTTGAGCACTTCGGGAGCGAGGCTCTCCTTGCTCAGTCCCACGCCGTTCACGTCGAGGACCCGGATCGCCAGCAGCTCGGAGTTGGCGCGCTGGAAGCTCCTCATCTGTTGGGCGACCCAGGGCTCCTGGAGGCGCGCCGCCGCGTCGTCCGGGCCGGGAGACAGCAGAAGGCTGTTGCCGAGCTGGGTGAGCTGGCGCCGGAACTCCGCCAGATACGAGTTGGCCTCCTCGGACAGCGATTTGGCTTCGCCCGTCAAATGGTCCTGCTCGGTGCGCGCCAGGAGCTTGTAGCTCTCCCCGATGAGCACGAAGCTGCTGATGCCCAGGGGGATGATCCCCGACAAGAGCAGGGCTACGACGAGGACCGTCCTCAGCTTGAGGCGGCGCAGGAGACTTCGACGGTTTGGCATGTCTATGAGCAATGGAGCCAGTGCGCATGATTATACCCCGAGCGAGGAGATTTTCACTCCCCCGTCACATCGACCTCTCGCAGGCTAGGTGGGAAGAACGAGGGGAGCGGCCAGGAAGGCGCGCAGAGCGGCCCGAATCTCCTCCGCCGGGACGCCGCCGGCCATCCAGCCCTGGCCGAGAGCGCGGGGGAGGACCCAGACGAGCCCCGACTCCAGGGCTTTCTTGTCGCGGGCCATGGCGGCCATGAGGATCTCGGGATCGAGCGGTGGCAGCGGCGGCAGCCCCAAACGGAGGATGAGGGCGTGGATGCGCTCCGCCGCCGGGCGGTCGAGCCCCCGGGTGAGAGCCAGCCGCAGGGCGAAGAGGATGCCGTAGCCCACGGCCTCGCCATGCCGCAGGCCGGCGTACTCGCACGCCGACTCGATCGCGTGGCCCAGAGTGTGGCCGAAGTTGAGCAGGCGCCGGTCCCCTTTCTCCGTGGGATCGCGCTCCACCACGGCGATCTTGGCGGCGGCGGCGGCGGCGACCACGGGCCCCAGGGCTTCGGGATCGCCTTCGAGCAGGGTCTCCATCTGCTCCTCCAGCAGGACGAAAAGGTCGGGATCGAGCAGCGCCGCCATCTTCACCACCTCGACCATGCCGGACCGCAACTCCTCGCGCGGCAGGGTGGGGAGCACGGCCGTGTCGGACACCACCCACCGGGGGTGATGAAAGAGGCCCACCGTGTTCTTGCCGCCGGGCAGGTCGACGCCCGTCTTGCCGCCGATGGAGGCGTCCACCTGGGCGAGAAGCGTGGTGGGGATCTGGACGAGCTCGATGCCGCGTAGGAAGCACCCGGCGGCGAATCCGCCGAGATCGCCGACGGTGCCGCCGCCGAAGGCCAGGAGCCGGCTGTCGCGTTTGCCGCCCGTGGCGAGCATCTCGTTCCACAGCCGCTCGGCAGAGGCCACGGACTTCGCCTCCTCCCCGTCCTCCACTTCGAGGATCACCCACCGCGCCGCGCACCGGTAGAGAGGACCGAGCCGGTCGCCATGGAGCGCCCACACCCGCGCCGTCGTCACCACGAACGCCGTGCGGCCCGCCAGCCACGCCGCAAGCTCCGCCTGAACCGCGGAAAGGGCTCCATCCCCTACCAGAACCGGCGTGACGCCGTCCGGATGGCTGAGAGTGAGGCGGCTGATGTCGCCGGAGGACATGGCGGGGACGATACACCAACCCGCATGTGCCAGGGGCTCAGATCGGACCGAAGTAGAACAGGTTGCTCTCCGGATCGACGGCGAAGCGGATTCTCTGCAGCAGGCCTTGGTAACCCAGGAAGTTCGGCCCGGGCCAATCCGGGCATACGAAGATGGTCGCCTCTACGTCCAAGGGCTCACCGCGCTCTGCCGTGATTGTGAGCACTCCTCGGTGCAGCCGCCCACGGAACCTTCCCAAACGAGTGCTCAAGAAGATGGGATCAGAAAGGGGTACAAATCCTCGGGTGAAGGAGGAGCTGATCTCGGGTGCGAAGATACACCAGGGAGCCGCGGTATCCAGCGTTGCCAACACAGGCTCCGCTCCAGGTTCAGGCCGCACACTGACCACGATCCTTGGCTCTGCGACCACCCCGCTTCCATCGGAGTCGAGATACCGGGACAGTCCTGTCGCAAACGACTGGCCTCCCTGTCGGAAGAGAACTGAATTGCTAGTCAATGTAATGGAGGAGAACGTTCCTGGGGTCTCTGCCCTGAAGCGCCTGCCGGGCTTCAGCGAAACTTTTGGATGCTGCTACGAGCTCACCGTTCTCCAGGGCGACCCAGAGTCCTCGATACTCTGAGGAGTGGCGATTGATCCAGTCGTAGGATGGACGCGGATCACCGACGTCAGGTCCGCCAGGAACCACCCAGGACCTCGCCGGCCTCAGGAAGTGGCGGTACTCCTGCAGCAGCTCGTGATCCGGGTAGAGGGCGAGGCCCTGCTCCGTGATGGCCCGGGCGCGTTTCTCGGCTCCCATTCCCAGGGCGGCGCGGATCTCCTCCAGAAACGACTCCGCCGTCCGCTCCTCGGGATCGGGCGCTGGGGGATGGAGCTTCCTGGCGGCACCGGCTCTCATACACCAAGGATACCACTCCTAAGAACTTTTCCCGCGTCCTCAGATCGGACCGAAGTAGAACAGGTTGCTCTCCGGATCAACGGCGAAGCGGATTCTCTGCAGCAGGCCTTGGTAGCCCAGGAAGTTCGGCCCGGGCCAGTCAGGACAGACGAACATCGTAGAATCTACGTCAAGGGACTCGCCTTCGTCGGCGGAAAGAGTGATCTGGCCTCTATAGAGAAAGCCCTGAAAAATACCGAGGCGCGTGCTCAGAATGACTCGGCTGGGCAGTCTTGTAAGGCCTTGCGCGATCCTGGCCCCCACTTCCCGCTCGAAAATGCACCATGACGCGGCCGTATCCACCACGGCAAGAACCGGCTTCGATATGGAGCCGATGGAGACCGGGATGACGATGCGTGCATCCAGTCCTGGGTATTCCCGATCGCCGTCGACATAGCGAATGCCCCCCGTGGCGAAAGGAAGGAGCCCACGTCGGAAGAGGAGCGGATCGTCAGGCAAGGAAGTGGTGCAGGAGAAGCTTGCGAGGATCCCAATCGCGAACGGTCTGAAGGATCTGATCCAGGCTGTCGGCGACCGTCACGAGCTCGCCATTCGAAATGGCAACCCATTGACCTGGATATCGTCCCGAGTTCTTCTTGATCCATTCGTACGAGGCGCTGGGATCCGAGATTTTGTGACCCGGGACCACGCGCGCTCGCTCATAGGGCCTGAGAGCGTGGAAGGCCTGCCGCAACTCCGAGTGGTCGGGGTACAGGGCCAACCCCTGCTCGGCCACCTCGCGCGCGCCGCGCAACGTGCCGGAGTTCAGGATCTGCTCGATCTCCTCCAGGAACGACTCCGCCGTCCGCACCTCGGGATCGGGCGCTGGAGGGGGATCGAGCTTCCTGGCGGCACTGGTTCCCATGCGGGCTATCGTACCACCGGTGAGGGCTCCTTCGCTTCGGTCAGCTCGCCTCGCCGAGGGCGGCGAGGGGCGCCTGGCCCATCGATCGCAGCAAGCCGTAGTGTGAGGCGACGGCGCTCCAGAAAGAAGGGTGCTCGCTATAGCGTACCCCGTGCTCCCGGCAGACCTGCTCGACGACGTCCGAGATCGCCGGCAGATGGACGTGACTGAGCCGCGGGAAGAGATGGTGCTCGACCTGGTGATTCAGGCCCCCCACGTACCAGGTCAGGAGCCGGCTCTTGCGGGCGAAATTGACCGTCGTCTCCACTTGGTGGACGGCCCATTCCCGTTGCGCGATTTCCTGCGGGTGACTCGCCGAGAAGGAACAGGCTTCCTCATTGGTGTGGGCGAGTTGGAAAACGACGGCCAGGTTCAACCCTTGAACGATCGCCACGAGAACGTAGACGAGGAGGACCTGCCGCAATGGATGGAAGAAGAGAGGGATTGCGAACGCTATGAAGAAAAACGCGAGCTTGCCCCCCAGGAATTGAGCCAGCTCGCCACCCCGGGGGCGCGGGAACGAGTTGTCGCCGAGCCGCCCCTTGAGAAGGGCCGCGAAGTCATCGTAGAGGTGCCACTTGGGCACGATCATGCAGTACAAGATCCACATGTAGATGTGCTGGAGGCGCTGGTGCGGAAAGTGCGGCTGATGACGCGACATCCGGCACATGGCACCGAGATCGATGTCCTCGTCCAAGCCTTCGACATTGGGGTAGCTGTGGTGGAAGACGTTGTGTTTCCACCGCCAGACATAGGAGCTGCCGCCGAGAAGATCGAGCATTCCGCCCATGGCGCGATTCACGAATCGAGAGGCTGAGAAGGCGCCGTGGTTGCCGTCGTGAGTGACATTGAAGCCGATGGCGGCGAGAGCCAGCCCCAGGGAGACACCGAGAGGAACCACCTGCCACCAGCTTCGAGCCCAGGCGATCAGGGCCAGGTACGAAACACCGCTCCACAGCAGGAGGAGCGCCGTCTTGAGGTAGATCCGCCCTCCTCCGTAGCGGCACCGGCCCAGTGCGGCGAGCCGCTCCTCCACGCGTAGCTGCATCTCCTGCTGAAACGACCGTTGTGGTGAGAACCTGGGCTTTTTTTCGAGCATCGAGCCTCTTTTTCTGCCGGTCTCCTCGACAAGAATCCTCTGAGCCGGATACTGTTCAGAATCCGCAGGAGACTGGCTTGGCGAGATTCCTGAAACTATTTTTTCAGAATAGCACAGGGCGAGACGGCCTCAGGGCTATTGCGCGTCCTCCCGCTCCTCGCGCGCCAGGGCGATCCCCAGCTCCCGCAACTGCTTGTCGTCCACTTCGGAGGGGGCGTCGGTCATCAGGTCGGCCGCCGAGGCGGTCTTGGGGAAGGCGATGACGTCGCGGATGGAGGGCGCCCCGGCGAGGAGCATCACCAGGCGGTCGAGCCCCAGGGCGATGCCGCCGTGGGGCGGCGCGCCGTAGCGCAGGGCTTCGAGGAAGAAGCCGAAGCGGGACTGAGCCTCCTCGGCGCTGATGCCCAACCGCTGGAAGATGCGGCTCTGGAGGGCCGTGTCGTGGATGCGGATCGAGCCGCCGCCGAGCTCGATACCGTCGAGCACCACGTCGTAGGCGCGGGAGCGGACGGCGCCGGGATCGCTCTCCAGCTTGTCGAGGTCCCGCGGGTCGGGGCTGGTGAACGGGTGGTGCGTGGCGAACCAGCGGCCGGCCTCCTGCTCCCATTCGAGGAGGGGGAACTCGGTGACCCAGAGGAGCGCGTGCTTCCCCGGCGGGATCAGTTTGTAGGCCTTGGCCAGCTCCAGGCGTAGCGTTCCCAGGGCCGTGGCCGCCACCTTGGCGGGCGCGGCCACGATCAGGGCCAGCCCGCCCTCCTCCAGGCCCAGGGCCCCGGCGGCGCTCTGCAGCTCGGCGTCCGTCAGGGCGTTCTTCACCTGGAAGAGGACCTCGCCACCCTTGCGCCGCAGGGTCAGCACGCCCGCCGCGCCCGAGCGGCGGGCGATCTCGGCCCAGGCGTCCACCTCCTTGCGGCTGGCCTCGGCGGCTCCCGGTACGGCGAAACCGCGCACCACGCCGCCGGCGGCCACCGTCTCCTTGAAGCCGCGGAAGCCGCTCTCGCCGAGGAGCGCCGAGAGGTCGACGATCTCCAGGCTGAAACGCAGGTCGGGGCGGTCGCTGCCGTAGCGGTCCATGGCCTCGGCGTAGGTCAGGCGGGGAAACGGCTTGGGCAGCTCCATTCCCTCCAGCGGGCTCAGCGGGAAAACGCGGGCGAACAGCGCCTCGATCATCTCGTAGACGTCCTCTTCGTCAGGAAAGGACATCTCCACGTCCACCTGGGTGAACTCCGGCTGGCGGTCGGCCCGCAGATCCTCGTCGCGGAAGCAGCGGGCGATCTGGACGTAGCGCTCGAAGCCCGACACCATCAGGATCTGCTTGAAGAGCTGGGGCGACTGCGGCAGGGCGTAGAAGCTCCCCCGCTTGACCCGCGAGGGCACCAGGTAGTCCCGCGCGCCCTCCGGCGTCGACTTGGTGAGGATGGGCGTCTCGACGTCGAGGAAACCCCGTTCGTGAAAGAAGCTGCGGACCTCGTGGACCACCCGGTCTCTGAGCACGAAGTTCTTCTGCAGCTCGGGCCGGCGCAGATCGATATAGCGATAGCGCAGCCGCGTGTCCTCGGCCGCCTCGGTCTTGCCGTCGAGGGCGAACGGCAGGGCCTCGGAGCGCGAGAGGACGGCGGCCCGCTCGGCCACCACTTCGAGCTCGCCGGTGGGCAGCTCGGGATTGACGTGCTCGGCCCCGCGCCGCGTCACCTCGCCCTCGACCTCCACCACCCACTCGTTGCGCGCCGGCGCCAGGGCTGCCGCGGCCTCGGCGTGCTCGTCGGGGCGCAGCACCACCTGGACGACGCCGCTGCGGTCCCGCAGGTCGAAGAAGACCAGCCCGCCGTGGTCCCGGCGGCGCTGTACCCAGGCCTGGAGGAGCACCTGCTGCCCCACGTCCCCG
>JBAPYB010000142.1:0-1521 GCA_049284515.1 Thermoanaerobaculia bacterium | reverse complement strand
GGTGGAGCTGCGCGCGCCTCCACGCCGAGGCCTTCCGGGCGGCCCGGGCGCTGGCCGACGCGGAGATCCCGCCGGGCGGGCACGTCGTGGTGTGGGCCGCGAGCTCGCCCGAATGGGTGGGATGGCTGTTTGGGGCCGCCCTGCGCGGCCTCGTCGTGGTGCCCGTCGACGCGGATTCCTCGCCGGCCTACGCACGCCAGATCGCCGACCGGGTCGACGCCCGGCTGGTGCTCCACGGCGCGGGCCAGGATGCCTCCGGCACCGGCCGGCCGTGCCTGCCGGTCGACTCCCTCGCCTGCCTCCCCGCCGCCGATCCGGCAGCGCTGGCCCTGTCCGTGCAGCCGGACGACCCGGCCCTCATCTACTTCACCTCCGGCACCACGGCGAAGCCGCGGGGAGTCGTCCTCACCCACCGCAACCTGACCTCGCAGCTCGCGCGGTTCCGCCCCTGGCGGCCGCTGGTGCGGCTCTTCGGCTTCCGCCTCCTCACCATCGCCCCCTTGAGCCACATCCAGGGGATGATGCTGGGCGTCTGCATTCCGCTCTACGTGGGGCTCGGCGTCTTCTACACCCATGCGCTCCACCCTGCCCACCTGGTGCGGACGCTCGCCGACAACCGGGTGACGCTGCTGGCCACGGTGCCGCGCGTGCTGCACCTGCTGGGCAAGGCGCTCTGCCTCGGCACGGTTGGAAACGACGGCCGGAACGGCGTCACCCTCGGCGAGCGGCTGGCGGCCCATCCCTCGCACTTCCAGCGCTGCCAGCTCCTCTTCCGCGCCGTCCACCGCGCCCTGGGCTATCAGTTCTGGGTCGTCTTCGTCGGCGGCTCGGCCCTGCCGCGCGAGGACGAGGAGCTGTGGAACGACGCCGGCTGCTTCGTCATCCAGGGGTACGGCCTCACCGAGACCGCGGCCATGATCTCCGTCAACGCCCCCGTCCTGGGCCGGCGCGGCTCCATCGGCCGCCCCCTCGCCCACCAGGAGGTGCGGATCGCCGAGGACGGCGAGGTCCTGGTGCGCGGCCCCAACGTCTCGCCCGGCTACTACGACGACCCGGAGTCCAACCGGCAGGCCTACGTCGACGGCTTCCTGCGCACCGGGGACCTGGTGCGGCGGGACGCGGACAATCACCTGTTCTTCGCCGGCCGCAAGAAGGAGATGCTGGTCACCGGCGAGGGGTTCAACGTCTATCCGGACGACGTCGAGGCGGTGCTGGTCCGGCAGCCGGGCGTGCGCGACGCCGCGGTGATCGCCGTCGAGCGGGAGGGCCACGCCGAGATCCATGCCGTGCTGCTGCTCGCTCCGGAGACGGATCCGGCGGCGGCGGTGCGGCAGGCCAACGCCGACCTCGAGCCGCACCAGAGGATCCGCGGTTGGTCAATCTGGCCCGAGCCGGACTTCCCGCGTACCAGCCTGCTCAAGGTCCGGCGCGCCGAGGTGGCCGCGCACCTGCACCGGGAGGGAGCGCCGGACCGCCCCGCCGCCGCGAGTCCGGACCTCTCCCTGGCGGACGTCCTGGCGG
>JBAPYB010000141.1:0-2100 GCA_049284515.1 Thermoanaerobaculia bacterium | reverse complement strand
CTGCTCGCCCTCTGCCGCTGGCGCCGGCCGTCCCGCCGCCTGCTCGCGCTGCTCGCCGTCGCTCTCGTTGCCGCCGATCTCTGGCACTATGGGCACGGCCTGCTGCGCACCCTTCCGGCCGCGGTGTACGAGACGCCCTCGCCGCTGGCCGCGGCGCTGCTGCCCGCCCGCGACCGCATCTTCATCGAGGAGAGCGTTTACGGCGGGCTGGTGGTGGTGCCCCGCGGCGGCGACCCGCGGACCATCGTCCACCGCACCTACGTCTCCCGGCTGTCGCCTTACGCCGCGCTCCTCTGGCAGATCCCCTATGCCTTCAACAAGGATTTCGACCTCATGCTCACCGGCTGGGGGCGCAAGGCGGAGGACGTCCTGAAAGGCGAGCCGCGGTCTCCGGAGGCGTTCTACCGCTATCTCGGCGTGTGGAACGTCGGCACCCTGCTGCTGGCGAGGACCAGCCCGGACCAGCCGCCGGCGGCGGCAGGGCCCGAGGTCCAGGGGATGCGCAAGGTGCGGAATGGCTTCGTGCTGCCGCGATTCCGGTTCGTGCCGCGGGTGACGTTTCGTCCCAGCCAGGACGCCGCCCTCGCCGCCGCCCGCGCCTCGGGGTGGGACGTGGGCCGGGAGGAGCAGAGCGTATGGCCCGGCCGGCCGCCGCGGACGCTGATCTACCGGCGACCGCCGCGCCTGCTGACCACCGCCGACACCGCCGACGAGGGCGGCCGCATCCGGTTCGACTACCAGGCGGACGAGGGGGCGTTCTTCGTCGCCGCCATGACCTTCGACAAGGGCTGGCGCGCGCAGGTGGATGGCTCTCCCGTCGCCGTCCACCCGACGGCGGCCTGCCAGCTCGGCGTGCAGCTCCCTCCCGGCGCGCACCGGCTGGAGCTCCGCTACGTGGACCCCGCCGTGCCGCTCGGCGCCGCGGTCAGCCTGGCCGCCCTGCTGGCCGGCGCCATCCTTTTCCGCCGGCGGCAGTTCCCCATGGAGAGGACATGAGAGCACTGCGCAAGGTCCTGCTGGCGGCGGCCTGGGTCGCGAGCCTTCTCGCGCCGCTGCTCTCCCCGGTCCGGGCGCTGGCCAACCGCGACATCGCCGCCTTTCATCTCCCCTTGCGTTTCGCCTTCCGGGAGCTCGCCGCCTTCGGCCTGCCGTTGTGGAACCCGTGGCTGCACGGCGGCCAGCCGCTGTTGTCGAACCCCAGCTACGGCGCCTTCTACCCGCCGAGCTGGCTGGTCCTCGCCGTGCCTCCCTATTACGCCCTGAGCCTGCTGGCCATCCTGCACATGGCTCTCGCTTTCGCCGGCGCCTGGCGGCTGGCGCGCCGGCTGGGCTGCGGCGGCGGTGCCGCGGCGCTGGCTGGCATCGGCTATTCCGGCTGCGGCGCGTATCTTTCGCAGCTCAGCGCCTTCACCCTGCTCCTGAGCCTCGCCTGGCTGCCCTGGCTCCTCGCCTGGGCGGACGAGGCTCTGCGCGCCCCGCGGGGCGAGCGCTGGTGGCGGCCGGCGCTGCTGGCAGGGGGTACCTTAAGCCTGCAACTGCTCAACGGCGAGCCCTCGACGGCGATCATGTCCGGTGTCGCGCTGCTGGCCTTTGCGGCCTCGGCGGCGGGGCGGCAGCCGGGGGCCTGGCAGCGGCTGCGGCGGAGTTTGCGGGTGCTGGTGCCCATTGCCTTCGCCGCGGCCCTGGCGGCGGTGCAGCTCCTGCCCACGCTGGGCCGGTTGGTGGGCTCGCCGCGCCAGGGCTTGGCGGCCGGGCATGCCATGCACTGGTCGCTGCCGCCGCAGCGGCTGGTCGAGATCGTCTTGCCGCGCTTCTACGGCGACCCGGCCCGGATTGCCGAGGGACTGTTCTTCGGCGGCGAGATCAACGACGGCCAGTTCCCCTACGTCGAGTCGCTCTACCCAGGCCTGCTGCTGGCGGTGGTGGGAGCGGCGGCCCTGCTGCGTGGTCGCATTCCCCGGCGGGCGGCCTGGGGGCTCGCCTTCGGCGCCGGCATTTTTCTCGCGCTGGGCCGCCACAACCCGCTCTACGCCGGGTTGCGCCGGGCGGTGCCGGTCCTGTCGGTCCTGCGCTATCCGGAGAAGTTCGCGATCCTGGCGG
>JBAPYB010000140.1:0-18369 GCA_049284515.1 Thermoanaerobaculia bacterium | reverse complement strand
GGCCGGCGCCGCGGCGTCCCTGGCCCGGCCCATTCGCGGCGCTCGCCTCCACCTTGCGATCTTGAAAGCGCTGGGGCACGCGGCGCACCGCTCCGGCGTGGACGGCGATTCGCCGTCCACCGTCTCGCCGGGGCCGCACCCGCCGTTGCGCATCCTGGTGGTCGAAGACAACTCGATCAATCAGAAAGTCGCCCAGCTCATGCTCGGCCGGCTCGGCTATCGCGCCGACCTCGCCGGCAACGGCCTGGAGGCCCTGGAGGCGCTACGCCGGCAGCCGTACGACCTGGCTCTCATGGACGTCCAGATGCCGGAGATGGACGGCCTGGAGGCGACGCGGCGGATCCGCGCCGAACCGAGCGCGCCTCAGGATCTGCGCATCGTCGCCATGACGGCCCACGCTTCGCGCGAATCGCGGGACGAGTGCCTCGCCAGCGGTATGGACGACTTCCTGAGCAAGCCGCTCGCGATCGAGGACCTGGCGCGGGTCCTGCGCCGGGCCGCCGGAGTGGAAGCGCCGTCCGGGCCGCTGCCGGAGCCGGTGGACGCGGGGCTGCCGCCCTTCGACCCGCTCCCTCTCCTGAACCTCCGTCGCCTGGAGGAGCTTGCGAAAGGGGCGATCGTGGACGACTTGGTGGAAAAGTTTCTGTACGAGTCGCAGCAGAGTCTCGCCCGAATGCGGCAGGCGGCCGGCAGGGAGGATGCCGCCGCCCTCGCCGCCCTGGCTCACTCTCTGCGGGGGAGCAGCGGGCTGCTCGGTGCCCGCCGCATCACCGAGCTCAGCGCCGGCCTGGAGGAGCTGGGCCGCCAGGGCACCTTCGACGGCGCCGCCACCCTCCTCGACCTCCTCGCCGCCGAGTTGGCGCGCATCGAGCCGCTGCTGCGGGCGGAGCTGGCGCAGACGTAACGAAAACGAAGTAAAGTCAACGATGACTTTGGCCGAAGGGGGTAGAGACGTCCCAGGTCGTAAACGATATCCCTTTGGATGTCACGGAGACTGCGGGACGTCTCGAGGGCGGCCGGCTCGACGCGAGATTCACCATCGCCGGACGTCACCGAAGGAATGCTTCGAGGCCGTCAATCGGGGTCGAGGCCGGCACCGTCATTGCCGCCTCAGAGACGTCCCGCGGTCCCCGTGGACTCCGCGGGGATATCGTTCAGGACCTGGGACGTCTCTACCTCCTCCACCGTAGATCCCTCGATGCAAGAGCAGCTTGTCCGAGGCTCAATCCCCCGTCGTAGTCCGGGACCTCACGGCTTCACCCGCCCGCCGGCCCAGCCACGCATCCAAACTCAGCAGGTCACGTCCCGCGGGCGCGGCGAGGACGAAGGTGAGGAGGACGAGACGCGGGAAGATGTGGTGGGTGGTGTCGAAGAGCGGTTCCTTCAGGAGGTGGCCGTAGTCGACCACGATGAGGATGAAGCCGAAGGCGATCCCCGCCTCGCGCACTCGCAGGCCCAGGCACATCAGGGCGCCGGCGACCAGCTCGACGATGGGGATCACGGTTCCCGAGGCCCAGAGCAGCCAGGCGGGCAGCCAGGTATCCGCGTAGGGCACGATGAACAGCCGCCGCGCGTGCTCGAGCGGCCCCAGGTCGAAGGTCTTCCACCAGCCGGCCATGAAGAAGATCAATCCCAGCACCCAGCGCACGAAGAAGATCGCCCAACTCCAGCCGTCGAGACGCCTGCCCTTGGACTCGTCCATCGCTCCCTCTTGGCTTTCGTGGCTCCAGCTCTGGAGGTCATTGTAGGGCATCGTTGCGCCGGTTCCGGGGCGCGAGCCAGGCGGGGGCTCGACGTCACGTGGAGGGATGGGTCAGCCCGGCGGAACGCTGCCGCAGATGCACAGGCTGGTACAGGTGGTGGAGTCACACCACAGGCCGATGCCGCGGAAGTGACAGGTCTGGGCGCAGGCGAGCTTCTGCGCGCTGGTGCAGAAGTTGGACCCGCAGGCGGCGGCCGGGGTCGCAGGGACGAGCAGTGAGACGGTGGTGAGCAGGATGGCGAGCGTGAACCAGAGAAGCTTTTTCGTCATGCGGAGCTCCTATTCTTGGGGTGAGAAACTTCGGTCCCCCCCGCCTGGGGCGCGGGGCAACAGCCCGCTATAGGAAAGGTGGGCCGGCAAGGGGGTGGCGGGACAAAGTAGGGGCGCCGGGGAGCCGCGTTGCCGGGCTCTCCAACCCGGCGCTGGCCGTCAGTTGATACAGAAGTCGTAGCAGTCGAACTGGGGGCCTGCAAAGCAGCAGTGGGTGACGGGATCGAAGGTGTAGCCGCAGATGTGCGGACAGGGAGAGCTGCTGACCTGAGCCGACAGCAGGGTGGGCGCGAGCGAAAGGAGCGCGGCAGCCAGCGCCAGCTTCCAGAGCTTCGAGAGCGGATTCGGGGCATTCATGGATCATCTCCTTTCTCAGAGTCAGGCCACGGTGCAGAAGAGGCTGCACTGGGTGCAGGAGACCCGCGTGCTGCCGTCGTCGCACTCATAGTAATTGCACTTCTTGGCGAGGTCCGGCCCGCAGGGGACGCACTCCTGGTCGACCCAGAGGCAGAAGGGCAGCGTGGTCGACCGTGCCTTGGCGCCGGCGCCGAGGGTCGTCCCGAGCACCGTCAGAAGGATGAGGATTCGGAGACCGTTCTTATGCATGGAGCAACTCCTTACCGCACCTGGCGGCTTCAAGCGCCGCGCTCCCTGCCGGGGGAGTCGCATCAGCTCGACGTCACTGTGGCGGCGGACGGCGGCGTCTACGTCCGCAACGTGAGGGTGTCCGGCGTCGATCTCCCGGCCGTCCTCGCCAAGATCCGCACCGCCGAGCCGGACCGCGACGTGATCGTCCGCGGCGACCGTCACCTCCAGTACGAGACCCTGTGCGAGGTCCTCACCGCCCTCAACCGCGCCGGCTTCGCCCACGTGGGGCTGGTGACGGAGACGGCGAAGGCGGCCGGCTGAACCGACTCACCCCTCCACCAGCGCCAGCACCCGCAACGGGCTGCCGCTGCCGTGGACGATCTTGAGCGGCGCGGCGATGACCACGGCGCCCGTGGCGGGGAGCTGGTCCAGGTTGCGCAGGCTGGCGAGGCCGAACTTGCCGGCGCCGTGCATGAGCGTGTGGTTGGGGAACGGGGGATCGAAACCGCCCGCCTGGCCTGCGTCCGTACCCACCGTCTCGACGCCTACTCCAAGGATGTCGCGCTCCGTGGCCAGGAAGCGGGAGGTCTCCGGATGGAACCCGGGGGAGTGAGGACCGTCGGCGCCCACGTTCAGGAAGTCCTTGGCACCCTGGCGGTGGCTCCAGCCCGTGCGCAGCAGCACCCAGGCGTTGGCGGGGATGCGGCCGTGCTCGGCCTCCCAGGCGAGCAGGTGCTCGCGGGTGAGGAGGAAATCGGGATTGGCCGCCACCTCGGCCGTGACGTCGATCACGCAGGCCGGGCCGACGAAGCGCCGGGCCGGGATGGTGTCGCAGGCGTTGTCCGGCAGGTCCTTGCCCGTGATCCAGTGGACGGGCGCGTCGAAATGGGTGCCCGTGTGCTCGCCGAGGTGGAGGGTGTTCCAGTACCAGCCCGGCCCCTTCTCGTCGTACTTCGAGATGACCTCGATCGTCACGCCGGGCGACGAGGCGAAGATCGGCGGCAGGCCGATGACCGGCGTCTCGGGACCGAGGGGCTGGGTGAGATCGACGACGCGGACGCTGCCGGCGTCGAGCGCGGCGGCGAGCTGCTGGAGGATGCTCATTCCGGACCTCCTTCCTTGAGCCGCCGCAGATATCGCTGGAACTGGAAACGGCTCTCGAAATAGTGAAGATCGATGAGGTAGCTGGCTGGCGCCGCGGGCTCGACCTTGGCCACCAGCACGCTGAGCTCGTGCGCCGCGAGGGCCGCGGTGAAGGCCTGGCGCAGATCGTCCTCCGTGCGGCAGGTCGCGGTGCGGGGCACGCCGGCGGCGGCGGCCATGGCGGCGAGGTCGGTCCCCGTGGCCGTGGCGGTGGTGAAGCTGCGGCCCACCGAGAGGAGCACCTCGTTGTCGAACACCAAGTGGACGAGATTGGCGGGCCGGTAGCGGGCGAGCGTCGTCAGCGTGCCGAGGTTCATCAGCAGCGAGCCGTCGCCGTCCACCACCACCACCTGCAACTCCGGCCGGCTGAGGGCGATCCCGAGCCCGACGGACGAGGCGAGGCCCATCGAATGCCAGAGATAGAAGAAGCCCGGCTGATGGCCGAGCGAGAACAGCTCGGCCGGGGCGTAGCCCATGTTGGTGACCACGATGCACCGCGACAGCTCCGGGTAGATGGCGCGCAGGGCATCGATGCGGAGCATGCGGAGCATTTACATCAGTCCTCCCACATCAGGCCGCGGCAGAGCAGCAATGCCACGGGCTTGAGGCTCGCCTCGGCGAGAGCCTGGGCTTGGCGAAGGCGCGACGCCACGTGCTCCGGCGAGTCCAGGAACAGATAGGGGATGCGCAGCGCGTCGAGCACGTGCTCGGTGACGCCGCCCCCTTCCGTCTGCCACGGGTGCTCCTCCCCGAAGCCGCCGCGGTGGCTGACCAGCATGAGGAGCGGAATGCGGTAGAGCTGGGCGAGCGAAACGATGCCGTTGATGCTCGCCAGCAGCCCGTGGTTCTGCATCAGGAGCGCCGACTTCACCCCCGCCAGATGCGCGCCGGCCGAGATCCCCACCCCTTCCTCCTCCTTGGCGAGGCGGACGAGGATCATCTCCGGATCCTCCTCCGCGAGCGTCACGAGATGCACCAGCCACGTCTCCGGCAACACCGAGAGCAGCCGGATGCCGAGAGCCTTGAGGGCGTCGTAGATGATCTGCGAATTGGGCGCCGAGACGGGCATGGCACGGGTTCCAAGGAGGCGAAAGCGGGAGAGAGTTTAGCGCAAAGCGCCCTCATCACCCCGGCCCTCTTCTCCCAGCCTCCCCCCCGCCTGACGGGAGAAGAGGGAGAACAGCAAGACCCCTCGTCACCCCAACACACCGGGAGAGGGGTATCCGGTTGAGGCGTCTTGCCTTGCTCCCTCTTCTTCCGGTCGGGGGGAGGGCGATGGGAGAAGAGGGCCGGGGTGATGAGGGTCTTGGGGTGGGGGTATGCTGGTTGACCCCGCGGCCGGAAGTCTCTAACATACGTGTAGAATACGTAGGAGTCAGCCATGCACAAGAAACTCACCATCACCGTGGACGAGCAGGTCTATGACGGGCTTCACCGCGTGATTGGGCGGCAGAAGATCAGCCGGTTCATCGAGACCTTGGTGCGGCCTCACGTCGCCGCTCGAGACTTGGCTGCCGCTTACCGGGACATGGCTGCGGACGAGTCCCGCGAGGCGGAGGCGCACGAATGGGCGGAAGCTACGGTCCGGGACGTGGCGGATGACGCGCGGTGAGGTCTGGTGGGTCAATTTTGAGCCGTCGGTCGGCGGCGAAATCCAGAAGCAGCGCCCCGCGGTCATCGTCAGCAACGACGCGTCCAATCAGTTCCTGAACCGCGTCCAGGTGGTTCCCTTGACGAGCAACGTGGCCCGCGTCTACCCGAGCGAGGCCTTGGTGACGCTCCAGGGGCAGCAGAGGAAGGCGATGGCCGACCAGTTGGCCACCGTCAGCAAGACCCGCCTCCGGGAGAAGATGGGTGGGTTGTCGCCGGCCGACCTGGAAAGGGTCGAGCAGGCGATCCGGATCCAACTCGGCCTGGGCTTGTAGGCAAGTCCAAGATCCTGGTGATGAGCGTGCGATCTCGCCCTCGCCCAAGACCCTCACCCCAGCGAAGCCAGATCGATCGCTCCGATGTCGGCTGCAAAGCGGACCGTTCACGGCGACCGGCCGCGTGGCGACGGCGAGGTACTCGCGCAGCACCTGACTGCTCGTCGCAAGGATCGTCCCTTGATTCGGCCAGTCATTGAGCACAGCCAGCGCTGCGCGATGAAGAGGACGGAGACGGGCCGTTGCGGAAAGCAGGACGTTGGTGTCGACGAGAACGACTTTATCGTCCGTCATCGCCGTAGATCTCTTCGCGGCTCCAGGTGGTCGGCGGCGAAGCCTGCGAGAGCTTCAGTTGGAGAGGGGGAAGGGGTAGAGGCGGCGGCTCTTCCCGGGCCATTGCGGCGAGAACGTAGCGCAGCTCGCCTTCCAGCGACCGCTCATGCCGGGCCGCTCTTCGTTTGAGCGCTGCGATCACCTCAGGCGGCACGTCTCTGATCTGGATGGCTGGCATGGCCAAACGCTAGCACAAGCAGTCTGACTCGGCCCTTCGCCAACCTTCCGGCTGCTACCATGAGCTCGCTCGGTGCCTGGCACCTTCTGTGGGGGGCGACTTCGTGGTCCGCAACCTGCCGGTCGCGATCCAGAGCATCCGGCGCTTCGCCGCCGCCGCTCGCGGCAAGCAGGTCGACGGCATCCTCGGCACTGTGCTGCTCTACCACTTCCTGGCGACGATCGACTACCCGAACGGAGAACTGGTGCTCCACCGCCGGCCGCCCGCCCGGCCGGAGCCCGGACCGAAGGACATCGAAGTCCCCTTCTGGCTGGCGGGGGATCACCTCATGGTCGTCTGGGGAAGGGAGCCGCCGGCTTGGGCTTCACGGGGCCCAAGTCGATCCTGGAAGAAGCCGGCATTCAAGCTGGCCCCTGGAACCGAGACTGAGGGAGCCTCGCCGAGTTTCTTCCTGGGAGCCGCCCGCGAGACCGACTTCACCGGCGGCTACGGCACCCTCCCGGAGACCCTGGACTTCGGGGAGGGGGACGTAGTAGATAGCTTCTGAGGGGACAAAGTGCTACTCTACAAGGAGGGGATCTGCCATTTTGGCAGAAGATGTGTCGCTTGACTAGAAAACCAGAAATGAGTTTACTCCTGCTGAACCCTCCAGTCTCTCGTTATGATTCGGCAGAGATCTCTCCTCCGCTAAGTCTCTTGAATCTCGCGCAGGCTGCGAGGAGGAGAGGGATTGAGACCTCGCTTCTTGACCTGAATCTTCCTCCCCATCGGGAAATGGCTGACTACCCGGATCTCTACTATAACTATGTTCTCGAACTGGTGGCTCTTTCAGGGGCCCGCGAGGTGGGGATCACATCTATGGGAGTTAATTCGCATCTGGCCATATCGCTCGCAAATCTCATCTACGAGCACCTTGGAGTGCCAGTCGTCCTAGGAGGTATCCATCTCTCTTCAATTTCTGACGCTGTCAGATCTCTTTGCCCCACTCTTAGTTGTCTCGCGACTCCAAGTCTTAGAGACTCACCTGAGAAGCGCGATAGGTGGTGGGCAAGTGACCAGTCGCGCGTTAAAGGATGCGATGCCGCGGTAGGCATCTTTGACCTCTTTAGTGCAGTTGACCTTGATCTCTACTTTTCCTCTAATCCTCGCCGAGTTGCTAATTTAGAAACAGGGAGCGGATGTAAATATAATTGTTCTTTCTGTTATAGCCCTACCGTTCACCCAGCTTGGTTTAACAAAAGCACAGACGATATCCTTTCGTCGTTCGATGCCCTTCGTGATCTCGGGTTCACTCATGTCTTTCTCGTGCAAGATAATCTTCTTAATGATTCTGTTTGGTTGGAGACTCTCGCGAGAAAACTATCCAGCAGCAACTCGGCGCTACCGTGGAACGGCTATGCCACGCTTCCAGACCTTAAGCCTTCGATGCTGCCGCTTTTAGCTGAGGCCAAGTGCCGCAACTTATACATTGGTATCGATAGCGTTGATCAGGCACAGCAGAAGTCGTGGAATAAGAGGTTTTTGCGTGATGGTGTGACAATCCAAGAACTTGTACGCCTCGGAGTCGACGCAGGTGTAACCTTGACCTGTGCCTTTATTATTGATCCTGATCCCTCTGCAGAGGCAGCAACGTTCTCAGCCTTGGATCTGGCTCTTCGTCTCCGTTCAATGGGCGCCGAAATCAGGTTATCAGTTCTCACTCCCTATCCCAGCACGAAGTTCTTTTGCTCTGAGAGTCTGGTATACTCGGAAGAACGCACTGCCGTGCTCATGGATTTACCGGAGGTGGTCGTCCGAAATCCTTACGCTCCGCTCTTTGTTGATGCATTTCCTTGGCATTCCAGGCCAAGCATTGCTAGCCATTGGCAAGAGTTTCTTCTCGCTGTGAATGCAGCCCAGACTATCATTAGTTCTGATGATAAAGGAGAATCTTCAATTCTCGAACTCTCGGGGGAAAAGTTTTGGCGGCACTGCCAAGACATAGTAGAGCAAGTCTCGCTTATTGATGAAGTGCATAAGACTGAGTTAGGGGAAATCCTATCGCTGGCGAGTTTAAGTCTAAGGGCTACCGAAAGGAGACAGCCAAATGCGTCTTAATCTAACAGGGCCCTCTAAAGGGCGGAACAAATCGGTCGGCACGGAGATGATAGCTCCGTTATGGCCTGAATTTGCGTCGGATCATCCTAAGCTGGTCCAGTACGAGAAAAGAGAAGAGCGGAAGAAGGCTAGTAAAAGGGGCGCTGGCGAATCGCCGCCGCCTGCCTTGTGAACTCTAATCATTCCATCCATTCATCTTAGGTTTTGTCGACGGTGATTATATAGCTCCGTCAAGGCTAGTTCTCTGCCGGTGGATAGTTTTTCTAGTTATTGATTTCTCTCTATAAAAGGAGGGTTAAATGCTGGATCAAGATCATCCAGGCGAATCACCTGCCGATTCCTCCCGAATCCGTTTAACCATGAGTCGCCTTTCGGCGAGACTCCCAAAGTACAAGAAAAAAAGGTACTACCTGCTTCTCTTGGCGCTGTTAGGTCTTGGGTCAGAAGAATTAGCAAAGCACTGGATTATCGATAATTTGCGCGAGTGGCAACAGAAACAGCCTACTAAGATCGTTCTCGCGGTATTTCCCGATACTCCTACGGCTAGACCTATGGCGGACGGACTAGGATTCGATAGCTCGCGAAGTTCGATTAAACTAAAGGAGGGCTGGCGGTTAGATTATATGGCGGAATCCGGAACGATTGAAGGAACTGAACTTGCGCTCAAGAAGAGGTTGGAAGATGAGAATGTCGTCCTAGTGGTTGGACATGATAGTAGCTCTACTGTAAAAGCTCTTCTAGACACAATTTATCGTGAGACAGGAATACCTCTCATTCTCCCGGCGGTGACTAATCCGGACCTTACAACGGTTTTGCAAAAGGCCCCCCCACATATATTGCGCCTTCCTCCGACTGACGATATTCAAGTGGCTACACTTAGACAACTTCTTGGGACCTTAAATCCTGAGAGCGTAGTTCTTATGCTTGATAATTCTAATGTAACGTATTCAAAGTTTATCGCTACGCAGCTCATAGCGACAGGCAGGACCATTCCGTTTGTTGACTCGGTTGGTATTGGGCTTAGTGATAGAGGTTTCGAGCCAGGGCTCTTCTTGGGTTCCAAGCCAGACGTGCTCGTCTTTATCGGCATGGAAGTCCAAGCGGATATCTTGCTTAGAAGACTAAAGCACGAATTGGACAATTTGAAGAATCACAAATCATCAGTGAGCCTAGCAGTGCCGACATTAGTTTTTACGGACGGTGTTGCCGGTGAATTGTTTGACGAGGCCGCGAAGGGCCTTCCCGACGCGCGTGTTTATCTCACTTGTCCTCTTCCGCCGTCCAGGCCAAAAGGACAACTGCTAGGTCAATTCCCTACTTATAAAAGTTATGCTATTGCCGCTCGTGGAATCATTGATGATTTGATAACGGAGGTTGGGACAGGCAAGATCAATCGAGAGTCAATTAGAGTGGAAATGGAGAAAATGATGAAGCTGGATAGGGAGTCTGCCGATTTTGGAGGGCTTAAAGTCAAATTCGATATTCATGGGAACAATGTTCTAGGTGCCGTTCACGTGTTCGAACTAACTCGGGCGGGAGTTATGCACTCGGCGATATGCCCATGCTTGCTCTAGCTTGCCAGAGGATCATCTGCTACGACGAATGCCGTAATGCTCGGCGGACTTACAAGCAGGTAATAGTGATATTTCGATTTTGTTTCTTGACTTGAAAAATTAGCGAGGGTAAGGAATCGAACTGTTATAGACCCGTAAAAGAAAGGATATATTCTATATGACTAAGACGAGAGCGTTGGTAATGATCGGTGTGGCGACAATCGTTTTAATTGCTTTAGTTATATCAAGAAAAGAAAAGATCGACTCTGCGCCATCAGGGGCTCGCTTCTACAAAATCGGAATCGTATATACTGAGCCTCACCCGGTCTTAGCAGATATTATTCAATCATTTAAAGCGGAAGTGTCCAAAAGCCTGCCCGGGACCGAATTCATCGAAAAGCACGGTAGTGGTAGCAAAGCTCAATATCCTTCCGTGGTCAGATCAGTTATTGCAGAGAAGGTCGACGTTCTCGTCCCTGTGACAACACCAATGAGCATTGAGGCTCTGTCGCAAGCCAAGGGTGTCCGGATTCCAGTCGTTTTTCTCGGTGTAACCGATCCTGTTGGCGCGGGACTGGTTGATAGTCTCGAAAGGCCGGTTCGTTCAACGGGTGTCAGTGACAACCCTCCGATGGAGGGCGTTATCTCTTTAGTTAGGAGTTTTTTGCCCAATGCGAAAAATATAGGAATTCCTTACGACCCGAAGGACCAGCCGGGGGTCGTGACGGCAAGGCGTGCAGAAAACATCGCGCGGCAGAAGGGCTTCTTGGTCGAACTGATGCCAGTTACATCCGAGAGCGAATTGCGGGCGAGTGTTCGGGGCCTTGCGAGTAGAACGGATGCAATTGTCATAGGAATGGACAACCTTATGATGAAGAATGCCGGAATTATTTCGCAAACGGCTGCACTTTCGGGCAAGCCTGTGTTCGCGGCTGATGACAAGTCAGTTGAAATGGGTGCCGTGGGCGGAGTTGGTGTGAGTTACAAAGATGTTGGTAAGCTGGGCGGGCAATTGGTTGTCAAAATTCTTAAAACGAAAGTTTCGGCGGGCACTCTGCCGGTAGCTACTCTCACGACGGGCGACATTTTTGTAAACGAAGCGGCTGCAAAGGGAGTTGGCATTTCCTTGCCAGAGAAAATTCGTTCTAAGGCTAAGATTATTAATCAGAAGTAAAACCTCGAGGCTTCTGCACTGTGTCCTTCCTATTCGGTGTTTTGATTGATGCGTTGCCGCTTATTCCGCTAGTTATAGCTCTAGTTTGGACTTTGCGGTTCCAGAAAGTAGTAGACTTATCGCTAGCCAGTTCGTTTTCTATAGGTGGAGGCGTCTGCGCGGCTGTAATCGTTTCTGGGCAGCCGCTTTGGTTGGCGATGGGTTGTGGTCTAAGTGTGGGATTGGTATGCGGAATCTTAACAGGTACTTCTATTGAGTTGTTCAAGTTGGACCCGCTGATTGCAAGTCTGATCAATCTGTTCTTAATCTATGCTATTTCTCTAAGAATTACAGAGGGAACGATAAGACTTCCGAACTCTCGGAATCCAGTGTATGGCTTAAGGGGTTTGCTTCACGCTCCTTGGGAGCAGTTGCCGGAATTGCTGGCATATTCGCTCATTGCTCTTGGGGTTATTTGGGTGTCCAGGTTTGTGTTGGATTCAGAATGGGGTTGTGCGTTTCGTGCGCTAGAGGATTCAAGGGGCGGGACGCAGTTTTTGGAGACGTTAGGCATTCGCCCTTCTCGCCTGAGGATAGCCGGATTTGGGGCAGCCGGTTTTCTTGCTGCTTCGAGCGGGATTGTAGTTCTCTTACGTGATGGACAAACCACCTCGTCCTTGGGGCTTGACAGTCTAATCGAGGTCGTTCCGGCGTATCTTCTAGGCGTGACGCTTTTTGAGAGAAGGCCTATTCTTCGGGTGTCTGAGTCTTCGCCCGGCGTCTTGAAGAAGAGCCTGGTCAGGTTTTTGGGGTTAAGGAATTCTTCTGTTGTAATTGCCGCCTCCATTGGAGTTGTGGTCTTTTTCGGCATAATAAATGCCATTTTTCGTGCCACTAATTCAGAGTGGCTTCCTCGCGTCATTCTAAGTATCTCTTTATTCTTGCTCTTAGGCTTTAAGCCGTTTCTCGATGAAAGAAGGTCTCGGCGTAGACAGGAGCAGGCCACTGTTGTTCTCAATGAAAGCGGCGTTCTCAAAATCATTGATGTATCGGTAGGGTTTCCTACCGTCAACGGAGCTAGGGTAGTCTTAAAGAACGCGAACCTGACTTGTGTTCCGGGAGAAGCTGTCTTGCTAAGGGGGGCGAATGGGGTTGGAAAAACTTCCTTTCTTCGCGCCTTGTCAGGGTCAATTGATTGTGAGGGTCGATTTGAGATTCCGTCAAGTAATTATGCGAGTCAGAGCGGCGTAGGAATGTTGAGGCAGCAACTTGTAGCATACGTTGCACAGAACTTGGAGGAAGGAACGTCGGAAACAATAAGTGTGGAGGAGCATGTAGTGTTGGCGAGGCTCGGTCGAGGGATAAGCGCTCTGAAGTCCTGGAAAAAATCGACTGCGCGCGTAATAGATGAGAAGCGGTTCCCGCAGATGAGCAAACATCGCGATGCCATAATGGGTTGGCTTTCGGGTGGTGAGCGCAGAAACGTAATGCTGTCGCTAGTGGCAACTAGAAAGGATTTGCCGCGAGTCGTCGCATTTGATGAGCCATTTGCATATCTCGATGCCTGGGGTCGAGAGTTTTGCAAAGAAATTATCTTAAATCTAATTGAAGATAAGAGGATTGTTTTGTTGGTGGACCATGAAAATGTCTTCCAGCAAGGTCGAGAGGTGACTTCTTTATGGGGTGGATCGCAGTCGGAGGAGTAGGTGGCAATTTGAACGAGTTATAATAGCGCTAGATACGGGGGAGAGCGATATGCATAGAAATGCAGAGAAAGTCCAGGAAGTTCTGGCTTCGTTAGCGTGCAATGAGACGGTGGTAGAATTGGCTGAGACCACTAGGTCTGCTTCTGAGGCCGCAAGTGCTATTGGTACCACGGTGGCTCAAATTGCGAAAAGTCTTGTGTTTCTCGCGGGAGAATCTGCGGTGCTCGTGATTGCTAGTGGGGTTAACTATGTTTCCCTATTAAAGCTCAGTAACTACTTGGGAAAAACCGTCGTTCGGGCTGACGCTGACACGGTGAAACGGGTTACGGGGTTTCCGATTGGAGGTACTGCCCCTGTTGGGCACAAGACCGCATTGCGAATTCTTATCGACCGTGACCTTATTAACTTTCCAGAAATCTGGGCTGCAGCCGGAACGCCCCATGCAGTTTTTCGAATCGCTCCGGCAGAGCTAATCCGAATAACTGGCGGCGAACTCGTTGACATTAGCGGGGAACGTTAAGCAGCGAGAAGGACACCAGCTCTTTGTTGGGGTTTGGCTCTTGGCAGTCAAAACCCCAAATCGTTCTTTATAGCTATAATCAGGCTAGCTCTTGAATCATGGATGAAGTTGTGATTTCCCCGAAGCATGCGTAGCAAAAAGCGCCCCGAAGTGTGTTCTTGCCAAGCCTGGAGTTCCAGCTTTGAAGCCTCCTGATCTTGATCTCCACCGAAGACTGATATCGGGAATGTAAATAACCCTCGGGGTTCAAAGATATAGGTTTCTAACATTTCCAGGTCTGCCCGTAGAGTTGGATAAGCCAGGGCTAATATGTAACTGTCGCTCAGCAAGGAGGCGTTTGCACCAAAATCATCGACTAACGCTTGGCCAAATTCGGCTTGGCCATAGTGGCTTATGAGTGGCTTCGACCAAGGAAGATGCGGAGCGGGATAGCCCGATATGAAGAGAGCAGCTATGTTTTTCTTAGACTCATGCAGCTTCCAGGCAAGCTCGAAAGCCAGCAATGCGCCCATGCTATGCCCGAACAGAGAAACGGGAGTCTGATCAAGGTCGAGCTCATCAGCAATGGCGCTTACGGCATTGCTGATGCGAGTTAAGGGTGTCTCCCTATAGCGTGTCCCGTGGCCAGGTAGTTCGACCGGAATCATTTCGATTTGAGATGGCAATAAATTTTGCCACTCTCTAAAGGTAGCTGCTCTGCCACCTGCTTCAGGTAGGCATATAATACGCGATGCTGCTTTACGGCGAGTGGAAAACGGAAACCAGCGATTCTCGTTCACTCTTCGTCTCCTTTTCTCAGGATATCTGGAACTGCACGCCCTAGCTTAGGGGATCACCTCCAGGCCTGAGTCCCGCAAAGGCGAATCAGCGAAGAAGTCCGCGAGGGTTCCCTGACGCTGCGTCTTCCGATCGATGATCGCCTTGCTCATACTGGCACTCTAAGCGCCGGGCGCCGGCTTCGCAAGGGGAGATCAGGGGGTGTACGGCTAAAGAGAGAGGGGGAGCGGAGCAGGGGGAGGGGACGGTTGGAGCCGCACGCCAAGGCGTCAAGGGGTTCCGGCCGCAGCAGGATTCCACAAGTCCAGGCCCCGGAACCTGGAGAAGCCGCCGTCTCGGCTGACGAAGCGGCAATGAGATTCTGCGGCGGTAGCAGCAAGATAGGCGTCGTTGACGTCGTTACCCTCCAGGTGTAGCGCTCGGCACCATTGCCACCAGCGCCCACGCATTCGCGGGGTCCACGGCGTCTCGCGGAACTGGCCGCTTTCGTGGATCGCTTGGAGGAAATCCACGGCCTCTTCGAGCGAAGAGGGGGTCTTGAAAATGTGAGGATGGGTGACGATACGAAGAAAGGCTACTTCGACGAGCCCGGGAAAGGTCACGGTGAGCCCTTGGCTCAGGGTCTCTTCCAGCCAGGCTTTCAGGGTCTCGTGGTCCGGATCGTCCCGCCGAAATGCCCCAATGAGAATGTTGGCATCCAGCAGGACCATGGCTCAGCGCACCCGGAGCCTGTCATCGGCCAGATCGGCGGCGGCCACGGCGTCCTTGAGCGTCGAGAACCCTGGCGCCAATCCACCGGCTGCCGAAGATACGGGGAGCCGAAGTCGCCGGCGAGGCGGCGTGGGCATAGGCGCCTGGAGACGCTCTCGGACAGCCTCTTCCAGAAACTTCGTCAGGCTCATGCCGAGCGTCGCGGCTCGGGCTTTGGCCTGCCGGTAGAGCTCGTCATCCAGCCGTAGCGTCGTCTGCATGACAGAAATCTGTCACTCGCCGCGGTCCCTTGTCAAGGACTCGTCTCCGCCGGACCCCTCATCACCCCGGCCTTCTCCTCCCATCGCCCTCCCCCCGGCCGGGAGAAGAGGGAGAAGGCAGGGGCGCCGGCTCGGCAAGGGATGGCTGCGGCCCCTTCCCAAAGTCCTGAGCTACTGCTACAATCTGCACATTCTTCAGCAGAGGGGGCACGTTCCTCTACGAATCGTGCCGAGTTCCATGTGTCGCGTTGCACAGACGAGGATGGCGGCCTGTCCGGCCGGAAAGAATCGTGGGGGCGGCACAATGCCGGCGCGCCCGCGAACGCGGTTGAGCACCCAGGAGGGCACCTGAATGGATACCAAGAACCGTTTTCACACGAAAGAGACGTGGTTCTGGACGCGGGCCGAGTACATGGCCATCATGCTGGCGCTGGCGGTGCTGGTGATCATGCACGCGCGCGAGGTGAGGTGGGGGCGTTTCATCTTCGCCTTCGTGATCATCGATCTGATCGGCTACATCCCGGGAGCGATCGCCTACCACCGGAAGGGCGGCGGCAGGATCTCCCCCCTCTACTATCATGCCTACAACATCACGCACAGTTTCCTGACCGGCGGACTGGCGGTCGCGCTCTGGGCGCTGGTGACCGGCGCGCCCGAGTGGGCGATGCTGGCGATCCCCATTCACTATCTGGGCGACAGGGGCATTTTCGGCAACGTCTACAAGCCGACCGAGCTCGCGTTCGAGCCGGTCGAGCATGACCTGACGGCGGCGGCGAGCACCGAGACGCACTAGGCGGAAACCGCGGAAACCGAGGCCTTGGACCGGCGATGGAAGCGACGAGCCCCCTTGCGTTCAAGCCGGAAGAGGTCATCGATCACACCTCCGGATACCTCGCCCTGTCCGCGCACAACCGGCGGTACACGCTCGACGGCGTGCCGGGGTTCATCGCGTTTCGCGAACAGGGGAAACATCTGATCTCGATCGGCGGCGTGCACGCGCCGCCGGACGTTCGCGAGCCGCTCCTCGACGGCTTTCTGGCGGCGGCGCAAGCGCGCGGCCGGCGCATGCTGGCGGTGCAGGTGCCGGAGTGTCAGGCGCAGATGTTCGTCGCCCGCGGCTTCACCGTCAATCAGATGGGAAGCTCGTATGGACGCCGCCTGAAGAAATTCTCTCTCGCCGGCACGCGCCATATGAAGCTGCGCAACAAGATCAAGCGCGCCCGCGAGGTCGGGATGTACGTCTGCGAGGTGGGACGCGAGATCCCCGCGGACGAGACGACGTTCGCCCGCATCCGCGGCGTGAGCGAGGCCTGGCTGCGCGGGAAAAAGAAAAAAGAGCTCGATTTCATGATCGGGGAGATCGGCGGACCGGAGGACAGGGAGCGGCGGACGTTCATCGTCTTCGACCGCGAGCACCGGACGATCGGCTTCATCACGTACGTTCCGGTGTGGGGCGAGGCTCCCGGCTACCTGCACGACCTGACCCGGCGCCTGCCCGCCGCGCCGCCAGGGGCGATGGAGCTGTGCAATCTGTTCGCCATGGAGCGCTTCGTCGCCGAGGGGATCGCGCATCTGCATTTCGGCTTCACGCCTTTCATCGTCGACGAGGTGCGGCGGCCGTTCGAGAAGCCCGTCCTGGGGTGGGTCATCCAAATGCTCGGCCGGTACGGCAAGTGGATCTATCCGGCGCAGAGTCAGGTCAAGTACAAGCTGAAGTGGGGACCGGACATTATCGCGAGAGAATTCATCGCCTGCCGCTCCTTGTCGCTGCGGGCGATCGTCGACCTGTTGGTTCTGACGCGCTCGATCTGAGCGCGTTTGCACGATGGAGGCGCAGGATGAGTGAAATTACGGCTTCTCAGCTTCCGGTGTCGCAGCCGTGGATCATCTCGCGGCGGGACGACCTGCTGTGGTTCCAGGGCTCGGTGTTGGCCGGAGTCGCCCTGCTGCTCTTCTTCTGGATGCAGCCGCCGCTGCGCAACGGCAGCTACACCATCTGGAATCCGGTGGTGATGGTGCTGCTGCTCTGGGGCATTCTGTTCGACGGCACCCACGTCTGGGGAACGTATGCGCGCAGCTATTTCGCTCGGGACGAGACGTCGCGCGCCGCGCTGCCGGGACACTGGTCGTGGGCGGTGATCGCCGTGGGGCCGATCATTGCCGTGATCGATCACGCGCTCCTGAAGCCGGAGGCGTCGCTGCTGAGCCAGGCCGGCTGGCTGTTCCGCTCTTTCCTCGTTTTCGCCTACCTGTGGGCATACTGGCACCTCGTGCGCCAGCATTACGGATTCCTGGTGCTGTACCGGCGCAAGGCCGGTGAGACCGACCGCCGCGGCAACCGTCTGGACGCGGCGCTGCTCTGGACGGGGACGCTCTATCCGTACCTGCGCTTCTCGCTGAGCGAGTCGTTCGAGAAAAGCGGCCTGCCGCAGGTCATTCCCGCGGGGCTGCTCGCGCCGTTGCGCACGGCTCTGGACATCGCGTTCATCGCGGTGATGGCGGGGATCGTCGCGCTCATGGTGTCGGGACGTATCGAGAAGGCGCGGCTCGGACCCAAGCACCTCTTCCTGGCCGTGGTCATCGGCTTCACGTTCCTCGTCTTCGGTCTGCTGGACAACCTGCTGACCATCACGGCCACGCTGACGATCTTCCACAATCTCCAGTATCACCGCATCGTCTGGCAGTACGAGCGCGGGCGCGGCCGTACGCCGTCGGGCAGCCTCACCGCCTATCTGACCCTGGGACTGATCCTCGGCGTCGTCTGGTATGTGCCGCGCGTCTTCGGCGTCGCGGCCGTCGAGGGGAACCTCGCGCGAAACGTCCTGCTCGGGCTCGGGTGGGGAATCGCCTTTCATCACTATATCGTCGACGGCCGGATCTGGCGCGTCCGGAGGACCCGGGGAGTGGCGGAGGCGCTCGACGCGGGTGCGGCGAGAGCTTGACACGATGCCATCCATCTGGTTGGAGGGCCCGGCTCCGGCTCACGATTGCCTGCCCCAGGGGACGACGTTCGCCGACGTCGCGATCATCGGCGGGGGTCTGACCGGACTGTCCGCAGCGCATCACCTGCTCGCGTCGCGGCCCGGCGCGCGCATCGTGGTGCTGGAGGCGGAACGGCTCGGCGCGGGCGCTTCGGGGCGCACCACGGGGATGCTCGGTCCCGGAGTGGGCCAGAGCTTCGCGTCGCTGGTCAGGCGGCTCGGCCTGACGAAGGCGCAGGCGCTGTACCGCGCGACCTTGAAGGCGGTCGAGTACGTCCGCGACCTGGTGGCGGCGGAAGGGATCGAATGCGAGCTCGAGATGACCGGGCAGATCGTCGTCGCCCGCTCGCAGGCCGGCCGCGCGCGGCTCCAGGCGCAGACCGCGCTGTTCGACGCCTGCGCACTGCCGTAC
>JBAPYB010000139.1:0-5791 GCA_049284515.1 Thermoanaerobaculia bacterium | reverse complement strand
GTGCTGGTGACCGACGCCGCGATCCGCCAAGCCCAGCGGGCCCTCTGGGAGCAGTTGCGGGTGATCGCCGAGCCGGGCGGAGCCGCCGCCTTCGCCGCCCTGCTCGGCGGCGCCTACCGCCCGGCGCCGGGAGAGCGGGTGGGCGTCGTCGTCAGCGGCGGCAATACCACTCCCGAGGCCTTCGCCCAAGCGCTCGCCGAGTAGCGAGTAGCCGGTTCGCACGGCTCATTGCCGTGCGCCAGGTTGCCGCCGCGGTGAAACCAATGCATGATGCCTGAAAGAAGGACTCCTCTCTCTCGCGGTTCCTTCTCCGAGAAGGAGATCATCATGCCCACGCTCCGCCGCCGGCTCCTGACCGCTCCGGTCTTCGCAGTTGCCTTGGCCCTGGCGCTCTCCGCCTCTCTCGCCGCCGTGCCTCGCTGGACGGCCATCGGGCCTTACGGCGGTTTGGTGGACCGGCTCACCGCCGATCCCGCGGACGCCCGGGTGCTCTATGCCCGGGCCGACGCCGCGGGCATCTTCAAGAGCGCCGATGCCGGCGCCTCCTGGAGCCTGATCCAGGCGGGCCTCTACTTCTCCGGCGTGGCGGTGGACCCCTCCCGCCACGCGACGATCTATGAGACCAACGCCCTCGGCTTCCTGTGGAAGAGCCTCGACGGCGGTCTCCACTGGGCGCAATCGCCCCTGCCCCCCCTCGCCCAGGGAGGCGGCGAGGTGACCGTTGACCCCGCCAGGCCCAACCGGCTCTACATGGCGACCTTCAACGGCGTCTGGCGCAGCTCCGACGGCGGCGCCACCTGGAGCCCGGGCCTCCACCCGCTGGCGCACCAGTTCGTCTGGGCCATCGTGGCCCTTCCTCGCCCTGCCGGCACGGTATTCGCGGCGACCAATGGCGGCCTCGTCAAGAGCACGGACGCGGGAGACTCCTGGAAACCGGTGAGCAAGGGGCTGCCCGCGGGCGCCGTCACGGCTCTGGCGAGGGCCACGGTGGCGGCGACCCTCTGGGCGAACGTCGAGCCGGCCGGCGTCTTTCGCAGCACCGACAACGGCGCCTCCTGGCATGCGACGGCAAACCTCGGGGTGTCCAATCACAGGGGGGTCCTGGCCGCCGATCCCAACTCCGCCAAGAAGGCCTGGATCGGCACCGCCTCGAACGGCACCTTCCGCACCACCGACGCCGGCGCCCACTGGACCGCGGTCGGCCCGCGGCCCGACACCAACGTCCTGGCCCTGGCGGTCGGGGGCTCCACTCTCTATGCCGGCGTGATCCCCGCCGGGGTCAATGTCGGCGTTCTCGCCAGCCCGAACGGCGGGGCCGCCTGGCAACCGCGCAACCGCGGCCTGACCGCCCTCGAAGTCAAGGATCTGGCGATCCATCCCGGCGACCCGCGAGTCGTCTGGGCGGCCGCGGGCAGCGCGGGCCTCCTCCGCAGCGTGGACGGCGGACTGAGCTGGGCTACCCCGCTCCAACCGTCGAATCCCGCTGACGACGGCTTCCCGCCGCTCGATTCAGTCCGCTACGCGGCGGACGGCTCCGCTCTCTACACCACCGTCGAGGCCAACCTCTGGAAAACCGTCAACGAAGGCGCCTCCTGGCACTCGGGAGGCGCAGGGCCACCGCCGTTCTTCGTCGTCGATCCCGTGCCCGATCCGCGGGATCCTGCGACGCTCTACTGCCTCGGAGGCCCGTCGCGCCTCAATGTCAGCCATGACGCCGGGGAGACCTGGCAGGGCTTGGCACTCCCTTTCACTTTCACCTGTAACGCGAGCTCCCCCGTCATCTCCCCCTCGGCTCCGGCGACGCTCTATGTGGCAGGGGTGGACGATACTTGCGGCTCCCCCTCCTCCATCCATCGCAGCACCGATGGGGGCGCTCACTGGACCCGGGTCGATCAAGGCGTGACCTGGAGTCTGGAATCCCTGGTGATCGATCCGGCCGACCCGCAGATCCTCTACGCCGGCAGCGACCAGGGGAGCTGGAAGACCACGGACGGCGGCGTGACCTGGACGGAGTTCGACACCGGGTTGAGCTCTCCCAGCTTCTTAACCCTCATTCTCGCCGTCTCGCCCGTGGACGGCACCGTCTGGGCGGCCCTCGGCTCCCAGGTCGTCGTCAGCCATGACGGCGCAGCGACCTGGAAGTCCGCCGGCGGGCCGCTGGTCGACCACATCGACCGTCTCGTCCCCGACCCCGTCAATCCTGCTCGCCTGTTCGCCGCCACCACAGGAGGCGTCTGGGCGCTGGACGAAGTGGCTCCCTGAGAGGAACGACCCGGCGCGGTGTTTTTTGCTGACTTCGATGTCAGCCGCGCGAATTCAGAGCACGGCAGTGCGTGGCGCCGTCACCGCGCCCCGCTCTGCCGTCTCCCGCTCCTATGATTCTGTGATCCGGACCTATGATTTTGGACCTCCGCCGGTCCGGCCCGGCAGATTTTCCTATGAATTTGTCGCAGACTCCTATGCGGCGAAGACCGCCGGCCCCGTGGCGACGTCCCCGGCCTATGAATCTGGCGCCGAAACCTATGAAAAGATGTCCCGCCCCCCTTTCCGCGTGAGCCGCCCCGTCCCGCAAATCCTCCGGCGCTCGGGTCGGACGACAAAAGCAAAGGGTCGGATGACGAAATCATAGGAGCGGATCAGCGCCACCGGTTGCCGGCTCCACTATTCATAGGAATTCCCGAGATTTTCATAGGCCCCGGTGTCTCACCAAGCGGCTGCGGAGACGCGCACCTTTGGCGGCGCCACGCGGCACCTGCATCCGGGTCCCCGTTCACTCCGCCGGCTTCACCCCGATCGCTTCGTACACCTTCGCCGGGTCGAACATCACTCCGCCCCGGATGGTGAGGACGACGCGGCGGATGTCCGAGATGTGCGTGGCGGGATCGCCGTCGACCAGGATGAGGTCGGCGAGTTTGCCGGGGGCGATGGTGCAGGCGTCACGCGCTGAGCAACTCGGCGAGGACGGCCTGCGGCTTCGCGGCGCGAATTGGCGAACGCGCGTAATCCTGGAGATTGCGAGTTGCAATCAGGGTGGCCCCGCAAGCGACGGCCGCAGCGACCTGCATCGCATCCTCAAAGTCCCCTAAGTCGAGCGCCCCCGCGTAGAGGAGGCTATCCGTCGTCGTCGACGAGACAGAGATGAAGCGGGTGAGATCCAGAAGGAAGTCTTTGGTCTGGCGCTTCCCTTGAGTTGGCGAGACCATGTAGTAGAAGTTGGAAAGCGAGTGCCAAGCTACGAAGGCTGCCCCGGGCCGCTTCTCAAGCTCATCAAGGAGGAGAGACGCTGCCTCTGCATGAGGAGTCCGATCAAGTGCGACGTCGATCAGGACATCCGTGTCGACGAGGACGATCACAGGTACCGTTTCGCCAAGGCCTGATAGCGAGCATCACCCTTGTTCGCCGGCTTGAACTTGCCCCGCCAGCGCTGAGAGAAGGAGGTGCCCTCGGTCTCTCCCGTGACGGTCAGCAGTGAGGTCTCGACGAGCTCCGAGAGGGAGAGCCCTCTCCTGCGAGCATAGCTCTTGGCTTTGGGGATCAGCTCCTCGGCGATCGTGACGGTCAGCTTCGCTTTCATGGCCCCACCAGTATACCTGCACAGCCCACTTCCAGGATCACCTCGATCACTCCACCGGCTTCACCCCAATCGCCTCGTACACCTTCGCCGGGTCGAATATCACTCCGCCCCGGATGGTGAGGACGACGCGGCGGATGTCCGATATGTGCGCGGCGGGGTCGCCGTCGACCAGGATGAGGTCGGCGAGTTTGCCGGGGGCGATGGTGCCCAGGTCGTTCTGGCGGTGCATGACGCGGGCGGGGACGAGGGTGGCGGCGCGCAAGGCGTCCACCGCGGAGAGGCCGGCGGCGACGTAGTCTTCCAATTCGCGGTGCAGGCAGAAGCCGGCGACGAAGTCGGTGCCCGCCACGATCGTGATCCCCGCCTCGTGCATGGCGCGGACCAGGGCGAGGATGGCGGCGAAGGAGGCGCGGTAGCGCGCGTCCATCTCCGGCGTGCGCTGCACGTCGCCCACCAGCAGGGTGCGCCGCACCGGCAGCGGCAGGCGGGCGGCCACGGGCGCCAGCGCCGGGTTGACCTCGCCCGGACGGGCGGCGAACATGCCCTCGTAGAGGTTGACCGTGGGATCGCTCACCGTCCCCTTCTCCTTCAGCAGCCGCAGGAAGGCCTGCACGGGTGGAGACTTGAGATCGAGCTCGCCGGCGTGCTCGCCCACGGCGGTGAGGCGCGCCATGGTGCGGGTGTCGACGCCGTCGATGAAGTTCAGGAAGAGGAAGTTGGCGTGCTGGATCTCGTCGAAGCCTTCGCGCACCGCCTGCTCGGCCTTCATCCCGTTCGGGATATGGCCCGAGACGCGCAGGCCGAGGGCGTGGGCGCGGGCGACGATCCCCGGCACCAGCTTCGGATCGAGGGAGCTGTAGATCTTGATCTGGACGCAGCCGGCCGCGGCGTAGCGGTTCACGATGGCCAAGGCTTCGGCATCGGTCGCCGCCAGCATTTTGGTGGGCGCGGCGAAGGGACCGGGGCCCTCGATGACGCACGCCATGAGCAGGCGCGGGCCCACGGCTTCGCCGGCATCCCAGCGGCGGCGCAGGTCCAGCAGGAGATCGAGGTCGTTGCCCATGTCGCGGGCGGTGGTGACGCCGGCGGCGATGTCCAGCAGGCCGTCGCTCGCCACCAAGTGCTGGTGCATGTCCCAGAGGCCGGGAAGCAGGGCCTTGCCCCGGGCCTCGACGATCTCGGCGCCCGGCGGCACGGGCACTTCGCCGTCCCTGCCCACGGCGCGGATGCGGTCTCCCGAGATGACGACGGTGGTGCCCGGCAGGGTCTTGCCCGTCTCCGGGTCGAACAGGCGGGCGCCGCGGATGGCGACCTCCCCCTTGGGCCGGCGGGCCAGGCGGGCGGCGAGGCTCCGCTCCATGCCTGAAGCCACCTTGCCCTGGGTCTCGAGAAGGGAGGGGAGGACGCCCTCCCAGCCCTCGCGAACGGCGGAGACGAAACCGTCGTAGCGGGCGAAGAAGAGGCCGCGCTCGTCCATCCACACGAAGGCCGGAGTGAGGCCGAGGCCGGAGATGGCGAAGAGGCGGACGGTCTGGGATTGCGCTCCCACCGTCACCTTCGCCTCGCCCTCGGGCTCGATGCGGGCCTCGCCCTCGGGCAGCAGGGGGAGGCGCCCGCCGTCGGCGCGCAGCAACGCCGCGGCCAGGATGCCGATCTCCAGGTTGGTCTCCGCGGTGAGGTAGAAGGCGGGGCCGGCCACCGCCGCCTCGCCGTGCTCGGAGGCGTTGCTCCACATCGCCCGGCCGCCCTTGCGCTCGTACCGGTCGTCCACCGGGTTCTTCCAGTAGTCGACGCCGGTGACGTGGAGATCGACCGGAATCCCTCCGTCGTCCAGGCTCATGCGAGCGACGAGGCTCTGGCCGCGGCCGCGGTCGCTGACGTCCATGGTCAGCACGTGGACGCCGTCCTTTTCGCCGCGGAAGACGACGTTGCCGGCCTGGCGGGTGGAAAAGAACAGGGTGTACCGCACCTCCTCCCCCGGCGCCAGGCGGACGCCGGGCCCGGGGGCAGCCAGGGACAGGCCCGTACAGGTGAGGGCCAGGTAGATGGCGAGGCGGGCGGTGCGCATGGGAAAGGCTCCTGGTTCGAACGGTTACGCCTGTAGCGCCCCTTCGGGGCGGACCCTCACTCCCCCAACCCCCTCTCTCCCAGCCTCCCCCCCACCGGCCGGGAGAGAGGGGGCTCAAACAGCGACTCTTCTCGCTTTTCAGGCTAACC
>JBAPYB010000138.1:0-37596 GCA_049284515.1 Thermoanaerobaculia bacterium | reverse complement strand
TCGACCTCCCTGCCGCGGCCGTCTCGCGCCGGCCCGCCGCGGGGGCTCGGCCGGCCGGGCCGAGGCCCTCTTGACCGCCTTCTTCACGGCCGGTTTTTTCTCGGCCGGCCGGCCGGCGGATTTGAGCAGGCGCTGGACTTCGTTCTCGGTCAACGAGCGCAGGGCGCCCACGGGCAGATCGCGGTCGCGCAGGGGGCCGATGGCGATCCGGCGGAGCTTCAGCACGCCGTGGCCGATGTTGTAGAACATCTCGCGGATTTGCCGGGTGCGGCCCTCGGTGAGCTCGACGATCCACCAGGAGTTGTCGCCTTCGGCCTCGGCTTTGCGGCGGGCGGCCATCGGCTTGGCAGGGCCGCGCGCGGTGATCCTCGCCGGCGCCGTCCGCTTGCCGTCGAGGACGATGCCGGCGCGCAGCTTCTCGATCTGGGTCTCGGTGGGCATCCCCTTGACCTTGACCTCGTAGGTCTTGACGCTGCCGTAGCGCGGATGGGCCACGCGTTGGGCGAACTCGCCGTCGTCGGTGAGCAGCAGGAGCCCTTCGGTATTGAAGTCGAGGCGCCCGACCGGCACCAGCGCCTTGCGCATCCCTGGCGGCACGAAGTCGATGACCGTGCGCCGCCCTTCAGGGTCGGCGACGGTGGACATCACCCCCTTGGGCTTGTTGAGCAGGAGGTAGCGGTGCTCCTGAAGCGGCTGGATGCGCCGCGAGTCGACCTTGATGGCGTCGTGCGCGGGATCGGCCTTCTCCCCGAGCTCGGCCACCTTGCCGTTGACGGTGACGCGGCCTTCCTGGATCAGCTCCTCGGCCTTGCGGCGGGAGGCGGCGATGCCGGCGCGGGCCAGGATCTTCTGCAGGCGGTCTGCGCTCATGAGTCCTCCACCGGCAGGGCATCCTGCCGCTCCTCGAGCTCGGCCACCTCGCGCAGGAACTGCTCTTCGCTGTCGCCGCCGGCGGACGGCTCGTCCGCAGACTCCTGAGGCAGGCCCGCCAGCTCGGAGAGGCCTGCCACCGCGGACGCGTCGCCGCTGCCGAACGTCTCCTCGAATTCTTCGAGGGGCGGGAGGTCCTTCAGGCTGTTGAGCCCGAAGTGGACGAGGAACTCCCGGGTGGAGCCGTAGAGGAAGGGCTTGCCCACCACCTCCTTGCGGCCGACGATGCGGACCATGCGACGCTCGAGCAGCGTCTTGACCACGCCCGCCGGGTTGACGCCCCGCAGCTCCTGGATCTCCGGCCCGGTGATGGGCTGCCGGTAGGCGATGATCGCCAGCGTCTCCAGGGCCGCCATCGACAGCTTGTTGCCGCCCGAGACGTCGAAGAAACGGCGCAGCCAGCCCACCACCTCGGGGCGGGTGGCGAGGCGCACGCCGCCGCCCACGTCCTCCACCAGCACGCCCCGGCCGCCCCCCGGGCCGCCGTCCTCGGCGCTGCCGGCCGAGTAGCGGGCCAGCACGGTCTCCAGGGCCTCCGCGGCCTGCTCCCTCTCGTCCTCGTCGAACAGCTCCAGCAGCTTCGTGCGCGGCACGGGCTCGGAAGACACGAAGAGGATGGCCTCGATGGCCGCCTCCATCTCGCTGCGTTCCGTCATGAGCCGAGAGCCTCCCGATCGGCGTCCCCCAGCTCCCGCGTGGTGCGGTAGAGGAGGATGTCGCCGGCTTCCGTCTGATGGATGCGGACCAGATTGAGCCGCGCCAGCTCCAGCACCGCCAGGAACACGGCGATGGCCTCGGCGCGGCAGCTCCGGTGCTTGAGGTCGAAGATCAGGTCGAAGGGATGCCCGGCGTCGAGAATGCCGAGCAGCCGGTCGAACTGCCCGCGCACCGAGTACTCTTCGAGCGAGAGCTGGAGCGGCGGCGGATGCTCTTTCTCGTAGCGCTGGAGCGCCGCCTTGAAGGCCCCCATGAGGTCGAACAGCGAGACCTCGCCGAGATCGATCTGCTGCTCCTCGTCCTCCGGCGCCGCCGGCAGCGGCTGCGGGCGGCGCGTCCAGATGCCCAGCCGCAGCCGGTCCACCTCGGCCAGCGACTGCGCCATCTCCTTGAGCCGGCGGTATTCGAGCAGCCGCTCGACGAGCTCCTGGCGGGGATCCTCCTCGGGCTCCCCCTCTTTCCCCATGGGCCGCGGCAGCAGCATTTTGGACTTGATGTGGATCAGCAGCGCCGCTTCGTAGACGTACTCGCCGGCGATGTCGAGGTTCAGCTCCTCCATCAGGCCCAGATAGGCGTGGAACTGGTCGCAGATGGTCGCCACCGGGATGTCGGTGATATCCACCCGGTTGAGCTTGATGAGGTGCAGCAGCAGGTCGAGCGGCCCCTCGAAGATCGGCAGGTGCACCCGCCAGGCCGCCGGCAGGGGAGCCTCGGCGCCCTCCCCCTCCTCCTCTCCCCCGCGGAGGTCTTCAGGGACTTCGGCGGCTTCGGCGGATACCTCCGGCAGGCCCGGCGTCTCCTCGCTCATCCGGCGACTTTCTCCGCGGCGGCGATCATCGTCTTCCGGATCTCTTTCTGATAGTCGAGACCGATGGCGTCGCGCACCTGCGCCATGGTCTCGGCCGTGCGCTCCCGTGCCTTCTTCGAGCCTGCCATCAGGATGTCGTAGATCGTGTCGCGGTCACGCAGCAGCTCCTCGCGGCGCCGGCGCATGGGCTCCAGGTAGTCGATGAGGATCTGCGCCAGGAGCTTCTTGTCGTCGACGCAGCCGATGGTGGCCGCCCGGCACTCGCGGGCCACCCGCTCCTGCACCTCGGGCGAGGACACCAGCTTATGGAAGTCGTAGAGGTTGCAGACCTCGGGCCGCCCCGGATCGCTACGCCGCAGGCGCTGCGGATCGGTGAACATCTGCATGCACTTCTTGCGGATGTCATCCGGAGAGTCCGACAGGTTGATGGCGTTGCCGTAGGACTTGGACATCTTGCGGCCGTCGATGCCCGGCACCTTGGCGGCGGGAGTGAACAACCCTTGAGGCTCGGGGAAGATCTCGCGCTGGTAGAGGTAGTTGAAGCGGCGCACGATCTCGCGGCTGATCTCCAGGTGGCTCGCCTGGTCCTCGCCCACCGGCACGAAGTGGGCACGGTAGACGGCGATGTCCACCGTCTGCAGCACCGGGTAGCCGAGAAAGCCGTAGGTGTGGAGGTCCTTGTTCTCGATCTGCTGGATCTGCTCCTTGTAGGTGGGCACCCGCTCCAGCCAGCCCAGGGGCGTGAGCATCGAGAGCAGCAGATGGAGCTCGGCGTGATCCGGCACCATCGACTGGATGAAGATCGTCGACTTCGCGGGATCGAGCCCGGCGGCGAGCCAGTCGGTGACCATCTCCAGGGTGTTGGCGGCGATCTGCGACGGATCGGCGTAGTCGCTGGTCAGCGCGTGCCAATCGGCCGCGAAGTAGTAGCAACGGTAGCCGTCCTGCAAGCCGATCCAGTTCTTGAGGGCCCCGAAGTAGTTGCCGAGGTGGATCTTGCCCGTCGAGCGCATGCCCGAGAGCACAATCTTCTGTTCCGTCACGTCGCGCGTCCCCCTTCTCAGGCGAGATGGATCACTACGGCCAGCAGACCGTAGAACAGCAAGAGCAGCGGCCACACCAAAGCCAGTCCGGCCGGAACCCCGATGATAAAGCCATAGGGGCGGATGGCGGCAAGCCGTGCGGCCCAGTCGGGCGGCAGCAGGCGCAACGCGATCTGCCCGCCGTCGAGCGGCGGCAGGGGAAGGAGCTGGAAGATGGCCACACAGGCGTTGATCCCGATCATCCGCACCAGCGTGTAGGTGAGGGGAAACGAGGAGCCCAGCTTCTCCGGCGCTCCCAACGGATAGGTCAGCGAGGCGAGAGCCATCTCCCGCGCGTCGGCCCCCAGCCCGTGGACGCCGGCGAGGAGAGCCACGGCGGCGGCGGCGCAGAGCAGGAGGTTCGCCCCCGGCCCGGCGAGCGCCACGAGGATGCCGTCCCACCCGGGCCGGCGCAGGTTCTCGTCCACCACCGGCACGGGCCGGCCCCAGCCGAAGACGGGAAAAGCGAAGGCCACCAGGAGAGCCGGGAACATCAGCGATCCGAGGAGGTCGAAGTGGTGCAGCGGGTTCAGGCTGGCGCCGCCGAGCTGTCTCGCCGTGGGATCGCCGCACCACGCCGCCGCCGTGGCCTGGGCCGCGCCGTGCACGGAGACCGCGAGCAGCAGCAGCAGGAGCTGCACTGCGGCAGTGAAGAGGAGGTTCGGAGTCATCCCGCCGCCGGAGCCGCGGCGAGGCGGCGGTCGACATCCCCCATCAGGCGCTCGTTATCGGTCAGCACCCGCCGCTCCACCCACAGCGCGTAGAGTTGCGCGGCCGCCGCCAGGTAGAAGAGGAGGTGATGGACCCAGCGCGGCACGGAGCCGGTGGCGACACCGCCGCCGACGATGAAAGTGGCCATCACCAGCCCCATGGCCAGCATCAGCCACGGGTAGGACTCGTTCTTGAAGCGCTTGGTCTCCTCGATGATCGCGGGCTCGAGGCCGTTCTCTTTCACCGCGTCCTTGATCGCCTTGCCGGTGCCGATGAGGTAGAACATGATCCAGCAGTGAGAGAACAGCAGCAGCAGGCTCGACGCGAGCGCAATGAGCACGTGGAGAGGCATGTTCGTATCCGTCGGGCCGCGCAGGATGTAACCTGCCACGGCGGCGGCGAAGACGCCGAGGGTCGACATGGCGCCGACGATCAGCAGGGCTCGTCCCATCATTCCGGAATTCCTCCAATCCGCACGACATCCCTCCACTGAGCCGCGGCTACGGACGGGCGGAAATGCTCGTCCACCCGCCGGCGTCCCGCCTCGCCCCGGCGCCGGGCCTCGTCCGGCCGCGCCAGCACGTCCTCCAGGGCGACGCCCAGAGCCCGCGGGTCCTCCGGCGGCACCAGCCAGCCGGTCTCCCCGTCCACCACCACCTCGGGGATGCCGGAAACGGCGCTCGCCACCACCGGCACTCCCGCGGCCATGGCCTCCAGCACCACCAGCGGCATCCCCTCGTAGATCGAGGGCACCACCAGGGCCGCGGCGCCGGCCAGCAGGCGCCGCACCCGGCCGGCATCGCAGGTGCCGAGGAAGGCGACGGCCTCCCCTAGATCCAGCTCGGCCAGCCGCCGTTCCAGCCGCCGCCGGTGCTCGCCGTCGCCGGCGATCCGCAAGCGGGCCGAGGGGTGCCGGGAGCGGAGGTCCTGCAACGCCTCCAGCAGCACCTCGACGCCCTTGCGGATGCGCAGGCGGCCGACGAAGAGCAGGTAACCCGGCTCTGCCTCGCAACCCGGCGACGGCTCGATCGCCAATCCGCCCGTGACGTTGGGGATCACCCCCACGCCTTCGACCCCGTAATCGCGGCGGATTTCAGCGGCGGTGGCCGCGCTGGGCGCCAGGACCAGATCCGCCACCCAGGCGGTGAGGCAGCCGAGAACGACTTGCAGCGGCCCCTTCAGCCAGCGGAACCGCAGCTCGACGGCGCCCGGCCTGCCCAGAACCCGCCCCTCGGCGACCAGGGGACGGACCGCCCGCAGCTCCTCGACGTAGCTCACCTGGAGGAGGGCCACCAGCCGGGGGCGCGGGGTGAGGAGCGCTCCTACGACCGCCACCAGCAGGGCCGCCAGCGCACCGTCCGACTCGTGAACCTGGACGACGTGAGGCCGGAAGCGGCGGAGCGCCCGCCAGGCCGCCGGCACCACCGTCAGGGGAAAGAGCACCTTCGGACCCGCGGCCCCGCCGGCTTGGCGACCCAGGACCACCACCTCGCACCCGAGCTCCCGCAGGCCGGCCTCCAACTGTAGCACCTGTTCGCCGACGCCGGAAACGTCGCGGGGCGGCAGGGTGTTGGCGATCAGGAGGACGCGAATCTACGCGCCCTCGAAGCGCAGGATCACCACGCCGAACCGCACCTCGTCGCCCGGGTGGATCTCGGCGGGGACGCCGGTCTCCAGACGCTTGCCGTTGAGGAAGGTGCTGTTCATGGTGCCGATCTCCTCGCCGAAGAAGAACCGGTTGCCGCGGCGGTAGATCTTGGAATGGCGGCGGCTCACCGAGCGCTGGTTGTCCACCGGGGTGAGGTCGACGTCGGGATAGATGCCGGTCACCGGGTCCTTGCGGCCGATGGTGGTCTCCAGGCCGGAGTTGAGGGGGAACTCCATGCCCGACGGCACGTGCACCAGCTTCTCCGGCCCGTCCGCCACGGCTTGCGCCACCGGCCGCGGCATCTCGCGCGATGCCGTGACCTTGGTGCCCAGGAACGACTTCAGCATCTCGTCCGTCTCGCGCAACCGCCGCGAGAGCTTGCGCATCATGCGCACGGCGATCTCGGGGTTGCCCTGGAGGAGCTGATCGAAGGTGGAGCCGTTGATCTGCAACAGGCGGATGTCGGTCAGCGCCCGCGCCGAAGCGGCCCGGGGGAGGTCCTCCAGCACGGACATCTCGCCGAAGAAATCCCCCTTCTCCAGCACGGCGAGGATCTGCTCGTCGTCGCCCACGAGGTTGAGGATCTCCACCTTGCCCTCGTTGATGATGTACATCTCCGTGCCCAGGTCGCCCTCGTGGAAGACGTACTCCCCCGCCTTGTGCTCGGAGGTGTAGCCCTTCTTGGGCGTCGTGGGGCCCGTGCTGCCGGAATTGCTGGTGGTCTTGAAAACTGTATTGGCCATCGGACCCCTATCCTTCACCGAGTACGAGCCGGCCTGCTTCAGCATCCAACCGCGCCATCTGCCCCAACGGAAGCGTGCGGTTCGGCGGCACGTGGCCGCTCGCCAGTCCCCAGGCCAGCGGCCAGGAGTAGCGGGCAAGGCTGACGGCGACCTGCCCCGGCCAATCCACCGCCTCCCGCCCGGACTCCTGGGACTCTCCAAGGTGGCCGACGATCATGCCCGCGATGTTTTCCAGACTACCCGACAGGCCCAGGTGGGTCAACATACGGTCGATCCGGAAGAGCGGTTCGTCGATGTCCTCCCAGAAGACGACCGCGCCTGCAAGGTCGGGAGCCCAGGACGTGCCCAGGGTGGAGGTCAGCAGGCTGAGACACCCGCCCAGCAAGGGTCCCCGGGCGGCGCTCCCCGGCCGCAGGGCGGTGACCGGCAGCTCGGCGGGATAGCGGCCGGCGAGGCCGGTGAGGAACGACGCCTCGTCTTCGGGTGACATCCCCCGCGCCAGGTCGGCCGCCACCATGGGGCCGTGGAAGGCCACCAGCCCCAGCCGGCGAACCACGGCCAGCAGGAAGGGAGTGAGATCGGAGTAGCCCATGTAGGCCCGGGGACGGCGGGCGAGGAGGTCCCAGTCGATGCCGGGGAGAATCCGCAGCACGCCGTGGCCGCCGCGGGCGAAGAGCATGACCGGCAGATCGGGATCGGCCGCCAGGCGGTGGAACGCGGCGAGACGCTCGGCGTCGGTGCCCGCGAACAAGCCGTGCCGCGAGAGGAGGTTGTCCGCGAGCACCGGCTCGAAGCCCAGGCGCCGCAGCGCGGCCACTCCGGCTTCGAGACGGCGGGGATCGACGGGACCCGACAGGGCGGCCACTCCGACCCGGTCGCCGGGGCCGGCGGGCGGCGGCAGATGAGCGGGGGAAGTCAAAGCGCCGGAGAGCTCCGTAAGCCGAGTTCTGTATCCCCGGCGCCGAAGCGCCGGACAAGTGGTCATTCCTCTGGGACCGGCGTTGCCGCCGGCCTCGAGCAACCTACCCGGAAGCGGCCTCGCGCCCGGCGAACCGGAGACGAAGGCGGGACGGGCAGCCCGCAGTCCGCTCCCCTATTTGGTCTTGCTCCGCAGGGGGTTTGCCGTGCCTCGTCCGTCGCCGGCCGAGCGGTGCGCTCTTACCGCACCGTTTCACCCTTACCGGACTCCCGAAGGGGCCCGGCGGTCTGTTCTCTGTTGCACTTTCCGTCGCGTCGCCACGCCTCGCCGTTAGCGAGCCTGCCGCCCGTGGGAGCTCGGACTTTCCTCTCCGCACCGGCCCCAAGGGACCGTGCGAAGCGACCACCTGGAGCTCTCCAGCGGGGACATTGTACCCTACCACCGGTCCCGCTTGTCCGGCTGCGGCCACGGCACGTCGAGCTCGTCGCCGTCGGGGTTCAGGACCTCGACCTCGGGCACCTCCCGGCCGCTCCGCCGGGCGGCCGGCGAGGGGGAAGCGCCGTCCGCCGAGGGCGGCTGCAGGGCCTCGCCGGCGGCGAGACGCTCCCGCACCCGCGCCAGCAGAGGCGGCAGCCCGGGTTCCCGCGATCCCAGCTTCAGGGCCCGTTCCAGATTCTCGGCGGCCACTCGCAGCCAGCGGGAGTTCTTCGCCTGCAGCGTACCCAGCAGGAACAGGTACTCGGGCCGGCTGTCATCGGCCCGCACCGCTTGCTGGAGCAGCTCGATGGCGAAGTGATAATCGTTGTCGGCGACGAGCTCCTTGGCTCGCTTGTAGTAGTCCTGGGCCACTCCCCGCATTTCCTCGCGGCGTTGCTCCGAGCCGGCCCCCGTGGCCGCGGCGCTCCACACCTCCGGGTCGAGATCCCGGTCGTAGAGCTTGCGCCGGTCGGACTGGATGAGGGTCAGGTAGGCCAGGGTGAGCCGCTCGAAGAGCATCTCCAGCACTCCCTCCCGGCCGGCGAGCCCCAGGCGTCCGGCATTGGCAGGGTGGACCAGCCGGGCGATCTGGTCGTAGGCTTCGTGCACCTCCTGCGCCCTGGCGGTCAGGGGTATGCCCAGGAGGTGATAGAAGTCGGCCTCCCCCACTTCGCGCAGCAGCCCGGCCACCCGCTGCCGGTGAGCTTCCGGGTCGAGGTCCGGCGGCTGATCCGCCAATCTGCGGCCGATCCGGTCCAGGAAAAGCCGGAGCTCTTCGTCCGTCGGGCGTTGCGTCGAGCGGCTTGGGCTCTCCATGCGATTCATCCGCATTCTATCGCGCAAAACAGCGACCGCGAGTCTTTTGGCCCGAAACCTTGCAGTTTTTCCGTACTATCCACCCGATGCGTTGGAAGAACCTGGCCGCCGGCCTCGCCCTCCTGATCGCCGCCACCGCCGTGCGCCTGCCGGCGCTCCCGGCCGGTCTCCCCTATATGAGCTACGTGGACGAGGGGCACGTCCTTCACCACGTGCTCCACCTCCTGGTGAAGCGGACCTGGGAGCCGGACAATTACAGCTACGGCTCCCTGCCTTTCTATCTGATCGCCGGCGCAGTCCTCGCCTGGTCGCCCGGCTACGCGGCCCTCCACGGCCGCCCTCTCGCCGGCGACCTGTCCCCCAGTCCCTACCAGTATTACGACTTCGTGGAGCCGGTGGACGTCGTGGTCATCGGCCGGCTGGTGACGCTGGTCTTCTCGCTCGGCGTCGTGGCGCTCACCGGCCTGCTGGCCTGGCGCCTCGCCGGCCCCGCAGCGGGGCTCTTCGCCGCCTGGCTCGCCGCTCTGGTCCCCGCGCTCGTGGCCCGCAGCGCCATCGTCAACATCAATCCCCTGGTCGTATTCTTCGCCCTGGCGGCCCTGTACTTTGCCGAAGGCGCCCGGAATGCCCCGGGTGACGGCCGGCCGCGGCGGGATGCGGCCCTGGCGGGGGCGATGACCGGCCTGGCCGCGGCGACGAAGTATCCGGCCGTCCTGGTCTGCCTGCCGGTGGTCCTGGCCATCGTCCTCGCGCAAGCGGCGTGGACCGAAAAATTCCGCCGCCTCCTCCTCGCCGGCGGCGCTGCCGTCGCGGCTCTCCTCCTGGCCATGCCGGCTCTCGTCCTGCGCCCCGCGAAGGTGATGGCGGCGGCGCACGAGATGTCGCAGACCTACGGCACGCAGGAGATCGGCGGCTACTGGGACCAGGCCGTCCACCGGGCCGAGTGGGACCTGCCCCTGGAGCACCCCGAGGTGGGGATCGTCTTTCTCGTCCTCGCCGCGGCGGGCCTCGCCGTGGCGCTGCGGGATCGCCGCTGGTCGCGCGCCGCCTGGGGTTGGCTGCTGTTCGCCGCCGCCACCGGCCTGCTCGTGGCGCCCTACAAGTTCCGCGCCTTCCGCAACCTCCTGGCCCTCGTCCCGCTGGGCTGCGTGCTCGCCGCCCTCCTCTTCGCCGCGATCCGCCGCCGGCTCTCCCGGCCGTCCCGGCAACGAGCGCTGGACCTCGCCGCCGCTCTCCTTCCGGCCGTCCTTTTCGCTCCCGCCCTCTACCAGTATTCCGCCTCCCAATTCCATCTCGAGGACTCGCGGACGGCCGCCCTGCGCTGGCTTGCCCACCACGCCCAGGCGGACCAGCGCATCCTGTTCGCCGAGGAGCTCGCCTTCCTGCCGAGCCGCATCGAGAGCCTCCCCAGCGAGACAGCGGTGCGGCCATGGGAGAAGGCCTGGAATCGTATCTGGAACCGGCGCTTCAACTACCTGGTGCTGGGCGAGATGGTGACTCCCGGCGGACAGCCGTTGATCCTGCCCTCGATGCGCGAGTGGATCCTGCAGAACTACCGGCTGGAGGCAAGCTTCGGCTCTGAGATCGGCCTCCCCGGCCCCTTCCTCTTGAAGGGCAACCGGCAGATCATCTACATCCTGAGACGAGTACCCCCGCCGTCCTAGGCCTCGGCGTTGGGGAGAGGAGAGCCGTCGCTGGGCTCCGCGTGGAGCTGCGAGAAGATGCGCTTCCCCGTGGTGGGTCCCAGGGCTTTCTGGAGGTCTTCCAGGCTGGCTTCCTTCACGCCCTGGGGACTGCCGAAGGTCTGGATCAACAGCTTGCGCCGCCGCGGACCGACGCCGCCCAGATCGTCCAGGCGGCTGTGCAGCGTGCGGGCAGAGCGGCGGGCGCGGTGGCGGGAGACGGCGAAGCGGTGGGCCTCGTCGCGGATCTCCTGGAGCAGCCTCAAGCCCGCGTCGTCCCGTCCCAGGCGGAGGGGCTCCGGCAGCTCGGGGGTATAGATCTCCTCCTCCCGCTTGGCCAGCGAGCAGATGGACGTCTCCTCCACCCCGAGCTCGGCGAGGGCCGCGAGCGCGGAGTTGAGCTGGCCGCGCCCGCCGTCGATGAGGATCAGGTCGGGCATCGCCCCGGTCTCCTCCAGCACCCGCCGGTAGCGCCGCTCGACGGCCTGCCGCATGGAGGCGAAGTCGTCCGGCTGCGTGAGGTCGCGGATGTTGAAGCTCCGGTAGTCGCTCTTGCGCATCCGGCCCTCCTCCCACACCACCATCGAGGCCACGGTCTCGCCGCCCTGGAAGTGGGAGATGTCGAAGCCTTCGATGCGCCGCGGCGGCTCCTCCAGCCCGAGGTGCCGCTCCAGCGCGGTGGCCCCCGGCGCCACCTTGAGCCCACGGAAGCGCCGCTTGTGGGCCAGCTCCGCGTTGTGCATGGCGAGCGCCACCCGCTCGGCTTTCGGCCCCCGCGACGGCATGCGCAGGTAGACCCTCTCGCCCTTCCTCTCCGACAGCCAGTCGACCAGCGCCTCTTCGCCCTCGATCGCCACCGGCAGGTGGATCTCCTTGGGGATGAAGGTGGTGCGGTCGTAGACCTGGGGCAGCACCTCCGACAGCAGGAGCTCGGGAGTGACGTGGCCGACGCCTTCCCAGAACAGCTCCCGGCGGTCCAGCACCTGGCCGCCTCGCATGATCAGCGATGCGACGGCCGCGTTGCCGCCGGAGACGTGGACGCCGTAGACGTCCAGGTCCTCGTCCTCCACCGAGGAGAGCTTGCGCCGCTGGCTGATGGCCTCCACCTCGGCCAGCGTGTCCCGCAGATGCGCCGCCCGCTCGTAGTCCTCGGCCTCGGCGGCCTCCCACATCTCCCGCTTGAGCCGCTTGGCGAGCTGGTCGTTGCGCCCGGCGAGGAACAGCCGGGCCTCGTCCACCGCCTGGTCGTACGCCGGCTTCGTCGTCAGCCCGGCGACGCAGGGGCCGAGGCAGCGGTGCATGTCGAAGTACAGGCACGGCCGCGCCAGCGAGCCGTCGATCTCGATGCGGCAGACGCGGACTTGAAACAGCTTCTGGACCAGCTTGATGGCCTTGCGCGCCAAGCCGCCGGGCAGGAACGGCCCGAAGTACTCCGCGCCGTCGTCGCGGATGCGGCGGGTGAAGGCGAGGCGCGGATACTCGTCCTGCAGGGTGATGCGCAGATATGGGTACGTCTTGTCGTCCCGCAGCAGGATGTTGTAGCGGGGTTTCCGCTTCTTGATCCAGTTGTTCTCGAGCAGCAGGGCCTCGGACTCGGAGTCGGTGACCACGAACTCCAGGTCCACGGCCTCGGCCACCATGGCGGCGAGGCGGGGCTCGTGGTCCCGGGCCAGGTAGGACGAAGCCCGCTTGCGCAGCGACTTCGCCTTGCCGACGTACAGCACCTTCCCCTCGGCATCCTTGAAGATGTAGATGCCGGGCTTGTCAGGAAGCTCACGAATTCGCTGGGCAAGGTGCTCGTGGTCGGCCATGACGTCCCCGAGGGGACAACAGGATAGCCGGAACAGGAATGCCCGGACTAGCCGAAGACGGCCGCAAGGCTCTCAGCGGTGGGGAAGCGGTCGATCCATTCCAGCAGGAGATCGGCGTCCGCCTTGGCGATCCGGTCGCGGGTCTCCAGGTCGACCGTACCGAACCGCTTTTCGAGCAACCGGAGCAGAGCGCTGGCCTCTCCCTCTCGGCGGCCCTCCTGGCGGCCCTCCTGGCGACCCTCCTGACGGCCCTCCTGACGGCCCTTTTGCAGGCTCTCCCTTCGCAGTTGCTCGTTCCAGGAGTCAATTCGTTCGGCAAGCATCGGTTCAAGCTCCTCTAAAGTCAGCCGTTCCGGGATCTCGTCCGTCGTTGTCCACAGCCGTCTCGCGCAGCAGATCGCAGACCATGCGGACATGGGAAAAGAAAAGGCGATAACTGAGGTCGTGTTGTCCCAAGAGAATTTGTCTCCTGGTGGAGAGTATCAGAGAAGCGGCAGGCAACGCTCGCCGTCACGGCACGATACTGGGCAGCGCGATGGCCGGCGGCGGTCCGGCCTGGATTGCGAAGTTGACGGTCAGCACGTAGAAGACCTTGACCGGCTCGCCTGCCAGCGTGGCCGGCTTGAAGACCCACCTCCGGACTGCGTTCTCGGCGGACTCCGTCAAGCCTTTGGGCAGACCATGAAGCGGTCGCACATTGGTCACGCAGCCCTCCTTATCGATGATGGCCTCGACGATCACAGTCCCTGTCACCTTGGCCTTTCGAGCCTCTTCCGTATACCTAGGATTCGTTCTAGAGAGGATCTCCGGGCGGGTGACCTGACCCTCGACCTTCCGGGCGTCGGCAGGGTCCTTGGACACCTCCTCGGCAGCCTTGAACGGCGGCCTCGGCTCCTCCGGCAGGTTGGCTCGCGCCTGGCAGAGAACGATGTGGGCCTGATCGATAGCCGTGCCCGCCTGCCCGGCGTCCTTGATGTAGCTCCGCGCCATCTCCGCCGCCTCGGCCCAGCGCCTTCGAGTCAGCAGGACCTGCGACAGGTTGTACCGGGCCAGCGTGCCCCAGACGCCGCCGCTGCTCACGGCGCGGCGGAAGGCGTCCTCCGACGCTTCCAGCTCTTTGGATTGGAAGGAGGCGCTGCCGAGTTGGTTGTAGGCCCGCGCCACCAGGCCGGGTGGCTTCAGCAACGGAATGGCTTCGTTGACGGCCTTTTTCGCCCGCTTCCAGTCCTTTTCCGAGGAGTAGACGTAGGACATCCCGAGGAGGCATTCGCCGCAGGGGCCCGTCGCCAGCGTCTGCGCGTGCTCGAGCTCCGCCCGGGCCTCCTTGACCTTGTCCTCATTCAGAAGCCGAAACGCCTGCAAAATAGAGCTCGTCAGCGCTGACGGTGCCTGCGCCGGCGCAGGGGTCTCCTGCGGCAGGACGGGACGGGCGGCCCCAAAAGCCAACAGGGCAATCCCCAATAGGGTCGCTCTACTCTTATCCACCACGTTGAATCTCCTTGAGAAAAGCCTCCAGATACGACCCCCAAACCGCCGGCAGGGAATGCGTGCCGTGACCCCGCGTTTCGTCGCTGATCGGAATCAATACGTATTTCCCGTGCTTGACGCGCGGCATCAACTTGTCCATCAACCCCAGCTCGGGAGGATTGACCTGGTCGTCCGCCGAGTTGATGGCGAGGACGGGCGCCGTGATCTTCTCCAGATCCTTCGACGGATCGTACTCGCGCGAGGCGTCGAACGCATAGAGAGCATCGTTGGCGTCCAGCGTCGCCAGCCGGCGCGCCATCTGCTCGGCGAGGAAGGCGTCGGCCTGATCGCGGGTGGGCGCCGTCTTCTGCCACTGGAGCGGGCTGCTCGTCATCATCAGGAAGATGTGGAGGAAGCACGTCATGCCCTGCTTCGGCGGCGCCGGGTACTCGCCGCGCCGCCACTCCGGATCGCCCTGGATGCAGTCCATGGCCATCTTGCGCATCATGCGGTTGCGGCCGGCGATCTGCGTCGGCGCGCTCGCCAGCGGCACGAGACCGTCCATGAAGCCGAGATACCGCTCACCCCAGATCCACGTGTGCATGCCGCCCATCGACGTGCCCATGACGAGGACCAGGTGGTTCACCTTGAGCCCCTCCGTGAGCAGCCGGTACTGGGCGGTCACCATGTCGTCGTAGGTGTAGCGGGGAAACCGCATGTGCAGGCCGTCGCTCGGTTTGCTCGACCTGCCGTGGCCGATACCGTCCGGCAGCACGATGAAGTATTTCGCGGCGTCGAGGAGCTGCCCCGGGCCGAAGAGCTTGCCGGCGAAGGTCTCGGAGAGGAAGTTGGTGCCTGCGCCCGTGGTGCCGTGGAGGACGAGCACGGCGTTGCGCGTCACTCCCTGGGCGTCGCGCACCGGCTGGCCGAGCGTCCGGTAGTGGAGCTTCAACTCCGGCAGGGTCTCCCCCGTGCCGAAGTGGAAGTCGTGAAGAATGAAATCGTTCTCGACAGGCTCGGGATAGGACGCGCCGGCGGCCGCCCAGCCAGCGGAGAGACTCAACAAGACGAAGGCACAGAAGATTCGAGATCGTTGACTCATGATTTCCAAGTGCTCCCTGTTCGATCCGCGCGCGCCGGATGAAGTCCTCCCGCCGGTCCGCTCTGAGAGGGGCCGGACGGGAGAAGTCGACCCGGCGCTGCTCGAATTCTAAACCGGACAGGGGAAACAGGTAAGACAAGAGTCGCAGGTGAGGTCGGTCTCGCGCTTCATCAGGCGACTGTGACCGTGCAATCGTTACCGGCCGCTGTAACGTTTCACCAGCCGCTCTCGCCTGATGAGTCGACACCGGCGAGCGGGCGGGCGGCCCATCTCGACCCCATCCATGAGTCAATCATCCATCGAAAAGGAGCCTTCCATGACAGAACTCGAGCAGTACAAACGCCATCCGCACGTGCGCAACATCGGCGTCGCCGTGGCGTCCAACACGAGCTTTCAAGATCTCGTCGCCATCCTGGAGAAGACCCTCACCGTGCCGGAGCTTCCCGGCATCCGGGGCTGCGCCCCGTGCCTTTCCGGCCTCGACCGCTTCGTCATCGAGGACCTCACTCTCCCGGCCATCCGCTGAGCGTCGCCCGCCCGCTCGTCCGGACCTTCCAAGGAGGCTGTCCAGATGCGCAGAGAGACTTCCATCCCACCCCTCGGAGTCGGCCTGGCCTATCAGCCCGCCCTCCGCCCCTACATCGAGCAGAAGCGGGACAGCTTCGACTACGTCGAGGTGGTCCCCGACATCCTGTGGACCGATCTCGGAGTTGGACGGACGCCGCGGTACGTCGACGACGCCGAGGGGCTCTCCTTCCTGCGCTGGGCGGCGGCCGGCCGGCCGATCATCCCCCACGGCATCGGTCTGTCGATCGGCACCGCGCACCGCTTCAACCGGGAGCACCTGGGCCAGATCGAAAAATGGTTCTCCTGGTTCGACTTCCCGTGGCACAGCGATCACCTGGCCTACAACCTGGCCGAGCACGGCGTCGACGAGATCAACGCCGGCGTGACGATTCCCCTGCCGCGCGACTGGGAGACCCTGGAGTCTCTGGCCCCCCGCATCGCCGAAGTGCAGCGCCGGCTGCCGGTGCCGTTCCTGCTCGAAAACAACGTTTATTTCTTCGAGATGCCGGGCCAGGAGCTGACCGACGCCGGATTCCTCAACGCGATCTGCGCGGCGACCGGGTGCGGGCTGCTGCTCGATCTGCACAACGTCTACTGCAACAGCCGCAATCACGGCACCGATCCCTTCCGTCTGCTGGACGAGCTCGACCTGGGCAACGTCCGCGAGTTGCACGTCGCCGGCGGCATGGAGTACGAGGGTTTCTATCTGGATGCCCACTCCGGACCCCTGCCCGAGCCCGTCTGGGCGCTGCTCAATTACGCTCTCCCCCGCTGCCCGAACCTTGGCGGCGTGACCTTCGAGCTGCTGGGCTCATGGTTCGAGCCCCTGGGAAGCGGGCGCCTGGAAGCCGAGCTGCTGGGTCTGCGGGAGCTCTGGCACCGGTACCAGCCCGCGCCCGTGGAGGCCGTGGCGTGAGCGCTCCGGCATTCCAGTCCGCCCTCGCCCGGCTGATCGTCGATCCCGACTTCCGGGACGACGTCCGCGAGCGGCGGGAGGTGGCTCTCGTCGCGGACCTCACCGCCCGCGAGAGGGAGCGGCTCCTCGCGGTGTCCGTGGACCGGGGCCTCGACATCACCCGCACCTTGCACAAGGGATTTCGTCTCGGCAAGCTGCTGACCTACCTTCCCCTGACCCGTATCCTGCTCGACCGGGACACGCTGGCCCGTGAGGTCGGAGAGTTCTGGCGCCGGCGCCCGCCGGTGAGCTTCTACTTCCTGGAGGAGGCCCTCGCCTTCTGCGACTACCTGCTGGAGCGGGTGCGCACGGGAGACGTCGAGGCCTGCTACCTGGAAGAGATCACCGCCTACGAACGGGCCGCCCTCGAGCTCCAACGGACCCGGCCGGACGGCTCCGCTCCGCCACCCCAGGCAGTCGAGTTCCGCCACGACCCGCTCCCGCTCATCGCCGCTCTCGCCCACGGCGAGGTCCCGGCCGCCGCGGCCGAGCGTCACTGCTGGCTTCTCGGTACCCGGGAAGACGGCCGGCTGGAGTGGTCCCTGGCGACGGCGGAGTGATCTGGGTGGGAGGTGCCACGAAGCGCGCCAGAATAGGACCCAGCACGGCGAGCAGCAGCACATAGGCCGCCGCCAGCGGACCCAGGCGCGGCTCCAGGCCGGCGCTCACTCCCAAGCCTGCGATGACGATGGAAAACTCGCCGCGCGCCACCAGGGCGGCTCCCGCCCGCCAGCGGCCGGGCCCCTCGATGCTTGCCCGGCGCGCCGCCAGCCAGCCGGTGGCCAGCTTGGTCAACGCCGTCACGGCCCCCAGCGCCGCCGCCAGCGGCAACACCTTGGGAAGGCTTGCCGGATCGATCTCCAGCCCGAAGAAGAAAAAAAACGTGGCAGCGAACAGGTCGCGCAGCGGCGCCAGCATCCGGTGCGCCCGCTCGACGATCGCTCCCGTCAGCGCGATGCCCACCAGGAAGGCCCCCACCGCCGCCGACACCTGAAGCCTCTGCGCCACGCCCGCCACCAGCAGGACGAGCCCGAAAGTGCTCAGCAGGATGATCTCGTCCGACTGGTGCGAGACCGCGCGGCTGATCGCCTTGTCGAACCGCAGCGCGACGAACAGCACCACTCCTACCGTAGCGAGAGCGATCAGGATGGATACCACGCCCTCTCGCCACCCGCGGCCCACGAGCAGCACGGAGACGAGCGGCAGGTAGATGGCCATGGCCAGGTCCTCCAGCACCAGCACGGAGAGGATGGCCGGCGTCTCCGGATCGTTCATCCGTCCGAGCTCCCCGAGCACCTTGGCGATCACTCCCGACGAAGAGATCCACGTCACGCCGCCCAGCAGCACGGCGGCGAGCGTTCCCCAGCCCAGCAGGAAACCGGCGAAGAGCCCGGGCAGGAAATTGAGCGCGAAATCCAACAGGCCGGAGGGCAGCCCCGTGCGCAGGCTCGCCCCCAGCTCCTCGCCCGTGTACTCCAGCCCGAGCATGAAAAGCAGCAGGACGACGCCGATCTCCGCGCCGATATGCACGAATTCCTGGCTGACGTTGAGCGGCAGGAGCCCGCCGTTGCCGAACGCGAGCCCGGCCAGAAGGTAGAGCGGAATGGCCGAAAACCCCCACCGGCTCGCCAGGCGCGCCAGCACCGCCAGGCCGACGATCGCCGCGCCGAGCTCGATGAAGATCCGCGAGACATCGCTCGAGCCGGCCGTGAGGGCGATCAGCATGGGGGAAACTATATCCCCCTGTCTCAGGCGTCTCCGCGCCGCGCCACTTGGGCGAGGGCGCTGCTCATGGGGTCTCTGCTTTGGGCTGGGGCGAGCGGTGTGGATTCGGGTGGGCGGCCTCGGGACCGCCCACCCGGGACCACGAGGGTTTCTAGCAGTCCTTGGTGAAAGGACAAAGCTTGATGCAAGTGGGGTTCGTGCAAGCGCTGCCGCTGATGCCGCCGTTTACGGACTTGGCATCGTTGTTCTCCAGGTTGCGGAGGGTCTCTTTGGCCAGCGCAATCTTCTTGGCCTGCTTTTTCATGATGATGTTTCCTCAGCTTTGAAGACTGCCTCGATTGGCTGCCTCGGTGCAGAGAACGAAGCGCGGGGGGAAATCCCCTCACGCGGGCACCGCCGGCCGGGATCGAAGGGAAATCGGCGGCTCCGGCCGTCTCCATCCCTGGTAGAATCGATATCTGACCCAGGAGATTTCTGATGCCTCGCACGCAAGGCCATATCGCCAAGATCCAGGTCGCCGAAGGCGTCTCTGTCCGCGCCCCCGGCCTCATCGTCGACGCGGAGCCGCTGCGCCCCGGAGCTCCCCCGCTGCTGGCCCTGGAAGCGATGGCGCCGGCCGGCGATTTCGCCGGCCGGGAGAGTGCAGCCATTCAAACCCATGAGCTGACGCCGTACCCCTCTGCGGACGCCTCTGCGATACGCCTCCGCGTCAGCCGGCCGGCTCTCGCACTCGCAGAGGCTCTGCCGCGGCTCGCCACCCCGACGTCCAAGCGTCCACACGTCGAGCTGAGCGTCGACGCCGACCCCGGCGACCATGTGCTCGCCCGTGTGCAACGGGGAAAGGTCGTACAGTGGTATCTACCCATCCTTCCCCATCCGGTGCACGCGCTGCGCGCTGTCGGTCCCCAGAGCGGGCCGGTCACGATGCGTTTCGCCATTCCGGCGCCGATGGCGCAGCCGGCGCCGGCGTCGCCCACCGTCGAAGCCGTGGAGGATGCAGAGACCAGCGATGGAATCGTGAGCTTCTTCAAGTTCAAGGCGATCCGCGACCTGATCGGCGGCGCGGAAACGAAGATCGTTCATTTCGTCGCGGAGAAGATCGAGAAACATCTCAAGACCGAGGGAATCAAAGCCTTCGATCCGCAGTCGCCGCAGGCCGATCAGATCCTCTCATTCGATGACCTGAAGGACATGGGGAGCCGGGGACGAATGGCCCTTTACATCCATGGGATCTTCAGCTCGATCGACGGCGCGTTCTCCGCGGTCCGCGGCGATGCGGACCTGATGCAGGCGTTGCGCGCCAAGTATCCGGGCGGGCTCATCGGCTACGACCATTGGACGGTGTCGCGGCGGCCCCAGGAGAACGCCGAAATGCTGCTGAGTGAGTTGCCGCCGGGGCTCGACCTCGACATCATCTCCCACAGCCGCGGCGGCCTCATCACGCGGGCCGCGCTCGAGCTCGGTTCACTGCGGTCTCTCTCGCGGATGCAGACGTTCCACAACGCCGTGTTCGTCGCCGGCGCCAACCAAGGCTCGGCGCTCGCCGTCGAGGCGAACTGGAACCGGCTGATCAACATCTTCATCGGGCTCTCGTCGCTCTTCGGCGGCACCGTCGGTGTTTCGTTGGACCTTCTGCTCGGTCTCCTGAAAGTCCTGGCGCACGGCGCGTTCGGATTACCCAGCATCAGGGACCTGCAACCGGGATCGGACTTCATCCGATCCCTGAACGCCGGGAGCTCTCCGCACCTCGAACATGCGTCTCTCGTGCACGCGAATTTCGATGCTACAAAAAGCGTGCTGCTCAAGACTGCCGACTTCGTGGTCGATCAGGTCTTCGGCGGGGAAGCGAACGATCTGGTCGTCCCCTTCGACGGAGCGACCGCCTACGAGCCCGCAGCGACGAGCGTTTCCATCGAAACCATTCAAAGCTACCAGCCCGACGGAACCTCTCAGGGGCAGGTGCTGCACACGAACTACTTCTCGCAGCCGGAGGTGAAGACGATTATTCGCGAGCTGTGAGGAGGGCTTCGAGAAACCGTTCACTCCGCGCTTCCCTGACCTGCCGCAAACGCTTCGCGCAGGATGCGGACGAGCCGGGCGCGGCGAAAGGGTGCGAGGAGGGGCTCCAAATCGCGTTCGCTGAGAGCCGGAGGAGGTGGGGGCGGGGCCTTGAGGATCGTCGAAGGCGCAGGGAAAAGTTGATCGATCGTCTCCTCGGGAGCAGTCCCCGCCAGCTCCATCCGGCGCTCGGGAGAGGTCAAGAGCTGGTAGGCGCGATGAATGCGCGCGAACTGCAGAGGGGCGAGCTCGGGCGGGTAGCGCCGCACCAGCTTGCGGTAGGCGCGGGTGATCTCTTCGGCGGCGGCCGAGGCCGGCAGTCCCAGGACGGCGTGCGGAGTCTCCCCGGTCACGAGAAGTCCAGCCCGAGTTGGGGCGCGCCGTCACGCCGGCGGCGGGGTTTCTTCTGCGGCGGCGGGCGGCGGACCGGACGTGCAAAATCGCGCCTGACCTTCTCGGTAAGGCGGATCGCCGCCAGGCCCTCCTCGAGAACCTGGCGGCCCTCCCATGGGATCTCCGACGAGGCGAGAAGCTGCTGGATCTTTTTCTTCAGCCGGCGGAGACCGCCTTCATCGGCGGCCACGGAGAGCGCCGGCACGGCAGGACCCCAGAGCTGCCACCGATCGTCGAGGCGGTCGATCGCCGCCTGGCCGAGGATGCGAGAGGCCACCTCCAAACCCATCGGCGCCCTGGGGAAAAGGATTTCCTCCAACGTTTGAAAGGCGACGAGGACGCCTTCGTAGCCGGGAGAGCCGGCCAGAAATCGGGCCAGCCGCTTCTCCACCGCGGGCCGGTCCGGCCGCCAACAGTCGAGGATCAGCTCCACGGCGGCGAAGCCGAGCGTCTCTCCCAGCGCCGGCCGCAAGGAATCCAGCGACATGCGGGCATTGCCAGGTATCCGGCTTGCCTGCTCGGCATTCCCCAGGGTCTCAAAGCCGGCCAGGCTCAGGATCTCGGCGAAGTAGTTGCCCATCTCCCGGCCCACGAGCTCCGCGACTTGCGGCCAGGCGCCGGCGGAAAACAGCGGTCTCAGCTTGTCGAGGATCCGGGCCAGGGTCCGCGGGCTCTGCCGGGCGACCCGGGCCATGAGCCGTCGCTCGATCGGCCCGTGACTTGCGTTCCCCTTGCCGCTGCGATCGAGATGAGCTTCCAGGGCGCGGAGCAGGCGGGGAGCGTCGCCGCTGATCGCCCCCGCCACCCCTGCGATGAGCAGGCCCGCGTCACCCGGCTGATTCTCCAGCAGCGAGAGGGCCGCCTCCGCCGTGTGGTTGCAGAAGCTGACTACCGCGCACAGCTCGAAAAGCTCTTCGCGCAACACCCGCGCCACCTCGGCCCGCTGCTCCGGCGGAAAACGCCGTCCGACCTCGGCTGCCATCTCTCCCAGGCGGACGAGGGCACGGTGAGGGAAAGGCTCGGAGAAATCCGGCACCGGGTCGTCCTCCTCGTCTTCGTCCTCGTCGTCGGCGATCCGGCGGCCCGCCCACAGCTCCAGGCCCCAGAGCGCCGCCAGCTCTCCAGGCCCGGCGGCAGTGCGGCTGCGCAACCGCAACAGGTGGGCCAAATCCTCGTAGCAACCCACGGCCAGAAGCTGCTTCGCCTGGTCCCGCTGGCGCTGATCGGCAAGCCCCCCTTCCGCCATGTCCACGTCGAGGGCCAGGAGCTTCGGCTCGGCAGCACAGAGGGCCGTGAGCCCTGGCGATCCTTCCTGCGCCGCCACCCGTTCCAACACGCTCCGCCAGCGCGCCCGCACCGCATGATGGAGGGGCGCGAGCAGGGAGGGCACGGATGCGACCAGCGCGCCTGCCGGCGACGCCGTTGCGCGCAGCCAGTCCCCGACTACCCGGCTCGCCGGCTTCCCAGTGCTCTCCGGGGTCTCCGGGGGCCGGGACAGCCGGACCTCCAGAGCTTCGAGATCGGCGAGCAGCAACAGGAGCCGGTCGGCGCCGGAAAGGAGGCGGCGGAGCTCCGTGTCCTCCGCCTTCTCCGCCTTCTCCGCCGGAGCCAGGCTGCGCAGGATCCGGACGCTCCGGGTCAGGGCGTTGAGATCCGCCGCGGCCGGTGCGAAGCCTCGTGCTTCCAGAGCCTGAAGGGCGGCGAAGAGGTCCGCCGCCGCTTGCAGATAGGGATCGTCCTCCGGAGGCAGATCCGTCGCGTCCCGGGCCAGGGCTTGGAGGTCTGCAAGGAGCTGCGAAGGAAGCGCACCCTCTGCGGCGGCAACGGCCGCGAGCCGCGAACGGGCCGAGTCGAGGCGGCCCGCGGCCAGGTCCAGGACCCCTTCGGCCAGAATCGCCAACGGCCGGGGCGGCCCGCTCCGGCGCAGCGAGCGAAGAAGGCGGTCGAGGCGGCCGAGGTCGGCGCCGGAGAGGCTCTGCCGTACGGCCCTGTCGGCCACCTCCGACCACTTCGCAGCGAATGGCGAGCCGGAGAGATCCCCGGCCTGCTCGGCGGCGAGGACGAGGAGCTCGTCGTCGGCGCCCCGCCGGTACAGTTCCTCGAGCTGCGCCAGGGCCGACGCCTGGCGTTTCTGCTGCTTCTTGAGGCTCCGCTTCTTGCCGCTCACGGTCCGACCGCGGCCTCCTCGGCCTCTTCCAACAGCTCCAGGAGCTCCTCCTCGGCCGGATCGATCGTGCCGGGGTTGCCCGGGCTGGCCTCCGCGACGGTTAGAGCCTCTTCGTAGGATTCCGCGGCGGCAGAGAGGCGCTCCCTCAGCTCGCCGGGCGGCAGACCCGCGGCCAGGACCCGGGCCTTGCGCAGGATGTAGTTCTCGACCGCCCCGGCCCCCGTCGGGCCGGCGGACGCCGGCTCGCGCCTGCGGGTGGAGAGCGTCACCTCCTGCCGATTGTCGGTGCCCTTCTGGTGCACGGTCACGCCGATGACGCCGTCGAGGTCGTAGCGGAACTCCACTACCACGGGACTGCCGGCGGGGGCTGGCAAGAGCTTGAACGAGAAGTGGCCGATCAGGGTGTTCTCGCTGCAACGCGAGCTCTCCCCCTGGTAGACCTCGACCGCCACGGCCTTCTGCCCGTCCACCAGGGTCTGGAAGCTTTCGGACCGCGTCGCCGGCACCTGGGTGTTGCGGCGGATGATGGTGGAGAAATGATCGGCGCCAAGGCGGCCCCAGACACCGTCCCCCTCGAAGAGGTTGTCCAGGGTCTTGATACCCAGAGAGTGGGCCGCCACGTCCACCAGGATGTGGTCGAACACCTGGCCGGCCAGGATCGCCCCCTGGACGGCGGCTCCCAGGGCCACGCAAAGGGCCGGGTCGACGGCGTGCTCGACCGGGCAGGAGAAGCGCTGCGAAAGCAGCTCCCGCACCCGTGGGATGTGCGTCGAGCCGCCCACCAGGATCACGAGGTCGATGTCCCTCGCCGTCAGGCGGGCCTCGGCCAGCGCCCGGTCCACCTCGGCGAGGGTGCTGGCGAGCAGGTCGTCGATCATCGTCTCGAAGCTCTGCCGGTCCACCTCCAGATCGAGGTGAAATCCGCCGAGCAGAGCCTCCTCCATCACCCGGGCGTACGGGCGGGAGGAGAGGTCGATCTTCGCGCGCTCGGCGGCGTCCTCCAGGCGCGCGTGGAGGCGCAGGTCCTCGGGCAGGTCGCGGCCCGTCCGCTCCCGCAGCCCCATCGCCAGATGGTCCGCCAGCCGCCGGTCGAAGTCGTCGCCGCCGAGCTGGTTGTTGCCACAGCTCGCCCGCACCTCGTTGATGCCGCCGCCGATCTCCACCACGGACACGTCGAACGTGCCTCCCCCCAGATCGTAAACAAGAACGCGCTGGATCTCGGCCGCGGCGCGGCCGGCGATGGGGAGGCTGGAGACTGCCGCCGGAGCAGGCTCCGGGGACTGCGCCGCCTTGGGCTCCACCTTGCGGGCCACCAGCCGGTCGTAGACGAGCGCCGCCGCGGTGGGCTCGTTGAGGATGCGGACGACGTCGAGCCCGGCCAGCTCCCCGGCCCGGAGGGTGGCGCGGCGCTGGGCGTCGCCGAAGTAGGCCGGCACGGTGACCACGGCCCGCTCCACCGGCTCGCCCAGCGCCGCCTCGCCCATCTCCTTCAGATAGCGGAGGATCTCGGCCGAGATCTCCTCGGGCAGCAGCTCCCGGTCTCCCAGCCGCACGGGCACCGTCTCGCCCATGCGGCGCTTGACCGAGCGCACCGTCCAGGCCGGCTCGAGCACCTGGCGGTTCCTGGCCCTCCGGCCCACCAGGAAGCGGTGCGTCTGGCGGTCCAGGCCCACCACCGAGGGCACGATGGGCTCGCCGTCGATGGCGATCACCCGCGGCCCTCCGGCCTCCATCACCGCCAGACAGGAGTTGGTGGTCCCCAGGTCAATGCCGAAAATCCTCTTCGTCGTGTCGTGCGTCATGGAGCTCCTTGATCGTCATCGCGATCGTCGCGGTCATCGCGGTCACCGAGGCGGTTGACGACGACCCGTGCCGGGCGCACCACCCGCTCACCGAGCCGGTAGCCGGAGAGGATCTCCTCGACCACCCAGCCGTCCGGAAGGTCGGGCTGGTGCGCCACGCCACAGGCCTCGTGCCAGCGGTCGTCAAAGAATCGGTTGAGAGTGGGAATGGCTTCGAGCCCCAGCGAGTGCTGGAGGTTGCGCACCCGTATTTGAAGCAGGGAGAGGCCTTCGCGCAGGGACTGGGGCGCGTTCCCGGCCGGGCCTTCCGGCGCGGTGGCCTGCGATGTCTGCGCCAGACGCAGGAGTTGGAGAACCGCCCGGTCGAGCTCGAGGAGTGCCCGCACCTGGGCGGCGTTGGGGACGGCCGACGCCGGCGAACCGGCTCTCTCCGGAGCCTCGGAGAGCCGTCCGACCGCCTCTTCCACCCGCGCCTGGAACAGCTCCTGGGCGTGGCCTTGGCGAAGCACCGCCTTGCGCAGCAGGCTGAGCTCCGAGGCCAGAACCTCCAGCAACTCGGTCTCCGGAGCCTCCTGGGATTCGGCGGTGAGCGCCTCCTGCTGTTCGAAGTGCAAGTGTCCCTCCTCGTCGTGTCCATGCCGATCTTATACTCGAAAGGCATGTAGGGGGAAGGGTGTTTCCTGCTCTCCGTCGTCGCTCGAGGTAGAGATCTTCCGTCAGGTCGCGTCCGTGGTCTGGAGTCGGGAGCTGCGGGAACGATCTATGCGGGGTGAGGGAGTGCGACCAGGGAAGACCCTGAGGCTGAGGCGGAGGCGGTAGAGACGTCCCAGACCCGAAACGATATCGATCGTAGGCCCCGGGGACCGCGGGACGTCTCCGCGTCGGCGGCAGCGGTTCCGGTCTCTATACCGGTTGACGGGCTCGAATCAATCCTCGGCGACGTAGGCCGGCCAAGGGCTTCAGGAGCTCAGGGCGTCCGCAGGGTGACCGATGGGAAATAGGCTCGGAAACGTCCTTTGTCGGCTGTTGCGAGCGGCCAACCCATGACTTGCGCATGGGCGCCGATGAAGAAATCGGGTAGCGGCATAGAGGGCGCGTCGCGACCGGATTCCGCGCGCCGGCGTTCCCGGTACTCCAGGTAGGCCTTCGCGCACGGTTCTGCGGCGGCGGCAGGGACATCAAGGAGGGTGATGCCCCAACTCCGGATCCGATCTGCAACAGTTTCCGGTTCGGCATCGCCCACGCAGATCTCTGCGAGACTGACCTCATTGATCGCCGCTCCATCCTCCGATACCCCTTCGGCGATTGTGCGCCGGGCCCAGTCGAGGAAGGGCGACCGATCGGTGGAGGCGTAGATCAGGACGTTCGTATCGAGGAGGATCATGGCTCCCGGGTCATGGCCTTCAGGGAGTTCCAGGTCATTTTCGGCCGCAGAGGGGCGGCGGCGATGGCCTCGAGACAGCGAGCCATGCTCATCCCGGGCGCCGGCTTCGGACGTTCGAGGCGCACCAGGAGCAGGCGGCCTTCACCCTGGCTCTGGATGTCGAAGACGTCCCCGGGGCTTGCCGCGGGAAGGACCACGCGCCGCTTGGCATCAGCAGTCGATATCGCCATGGTGGGATTGTCCCACCAGATCCAGGCGAGAGCAAGTGCGAGGGGCGGGCGGAGCGAGGGATGCTCACCTCTGGGTGTCCCATGTCCGCGCCGGTTCCGCCGGCTCAGGCAGAGTAGAATCAACACCATGCAAGGGAAAACCTGCCTCGTGACCGGTGCGACGTCCGGCATCGGCCGAGCGACGGCCTTGAGTCTCGCGCGGCAGGGAGCACTCGTCGTGATTGCCGGCCGCGATGCGGCCCGCACTCAGGACACCGTGGCCTCGATTCGCGAAGAGGCGGGAAACCGGCAGGTGGAATCGCTGTTGGCGGACTTCTCGTCCCTGGCGGAGGTCCGCCGGCTCGCCGCGGAATTCCGTGCGAGGCACAGCCGCCTCGACGTGCTGGTCAACAACGCCGGGGCCTCCTTCATGGAACGCGAGATGACCGTCGATGGATTTGAGAAGACCTGGGCGGTCAACCACCTCGCCAATTTCCTCCTGACCTTGGAGCTGCTGGACCTGCTCAAGGCCAGCGCGCCCGCCCGCATCGTGAACGTCTCCTCGGCCGTGCATGCCGGTCGGACGCTGGACCTCGACAGGATCGAGGAAGAGAAGAGCTACGGCATACGTGGCTACGGGCAGTCCAAGCTGGCGAACGTGCTGTTCACCTACGCCCTGGCCCGCCGCCTGGCAGGGACGGGCGTCACCGCCAACTGCCTGCACCCGGGGGTGGTGTCAACCGGGCTGGTGAAAACCGAGGGCCGCCCGGTCATCAAGGTGCTGCTGGCGCTGCTCCGGCCCTTCCTCAACTCCCCGGAGAAGGGAGCCGCGACGTCCATCTACCTGGCGTCGTCGCCCGAGGTCGAAGGCGTCAGCGGCAAATACTTCGTCAAGTGCAAGGCCGTACCCTCCTCACCCGTCAGTTACGACGAAGCCCTCCAGGAGGGACTCTGGGAGCTCAGCCTGCGGCAGATGGGCCGCAGCGCCTGACCCTCACCGTAAGAAGAGCTCCTTGATCGACTTGACCGCCGGAATGAATATGCCGACTATGATGCTCACCATGGCGACAAAGTCGAGCGGCCAGCTCTTTTCTGCCCGCACCGAGTCGCACCATTTCAAGACTTCGGTGACCGCGGCGGCGGACTCCTTGTCACCCAGTTGACTCCAATGCTCGTACCGTCCCTGCAGGGTCAGAGAGAGCTGCCGCAGCCGTTCCCTCTTGACGGCCTCCAGCAACCGATGGATGTGATATTCGATTGCGATGAAGAACAGCACGACGGCCATGGAAAGCGGTAGGATCCATCCTCCGACAACCCCATGAAACAGATACCATACGCCGCTCGGACTGAGCCCTATGCCGAGGACACCCAAGAAGTACGCCACCAAGCCACCGGCAAAGACCTGCATGAGCATCCGATGGATCGCGGCGATCTCGGCCTGCGGCCAATAGAAGGGCAACACACGCAGGCTCAGGGCCGACAGCCCGCGCAGAGAGCTGAGAAGCCTGATGAAGGCCCAACCGCTCACTCCGGCAAGGAAGAGAACTGCCCCAGAGGCGACATCATAGATGAGTAGATTCAATCCTGACCATGGTACCCCGGCCCACCGGATCGTCGGGAGCCCACCGGCCATGAGAAGGATTCCCAGCAGGTAAGGCGGCCAACCACCGAACATGGAGCCCACGACATTCTTCCACCATGGAAGATCACTCTCGGGAGATGCCGAGATCTGTTCGATGAAATACGCGATCCGGTTGAGGCGCTCGAACATGAACCTGAGGAGCAGTGGGAAGTACGCAGCGAGCAATACGAACACGACTTGAGCGGCGATGAAGCCATCCACCCACTGGGTGGCTCTTTGAAGACCGAGCGCCAGCGCTCCAAGCATAGCCGCGAGGATCGACGCGGTCTTGGGGAACCGGACCGCGATTCCCGTCATGGCCTGCAGTTCTCGGCAACGGCGAGATTCTGCCTCCTATCTTGGACGGAGGAGGTAGAGACGTCCCAGGTCCTGAACGAAATCTTTGCAGATACCCCGGGGACCGCGGGACGTCTCTGAGGCGGCCGATGCGGTTCTGAGGTCCACGGTCGCTCGCCGTCGCCGAGGGTTGATTCGAGCCCGTCAACCGGTATAGAGACCGGAACCGCTGCCGCCGCCGCGGAGACGTCCCGCGGTCCCCGGGGCCTACGATCGATATCGTTTCGGGCCTGGGACGTCTCTACCGCCTCCGCCTCAGGGTCTTCCCTGGTCGCACTCCCCTCACCCCGCATAGATCTGCAGCTCCCGCAGCTCCCGGATCTGGTCCCGCAGGGCGGCGGCTTCCTCGAACTCCAGGCGCTTGGAGGCGGCTTTCATCTCTTTTTCGAGGCGGCTGATGCGCTCGGAGAGGGGGAGGTCGACGTCGCCCGCGAGATCGGCGAGGCGCGTGGGGCCGGCGGAGTAGAGGTCGAGATTGCTCATCGCCACCAGCGGATTGTGGATGTCCTTCAGGATGGTCGCGGGCTCGATGCCGTGCTCCTGGTTGTAGAGACCCTGCCGGACGCGCCGGCGCTCGGTTTCGTCGAGCGCTCTTTTCATCGAGTCGGTGCGGCGGTCGGCGTAGAAGATGACGCGGCCGTTGACGTTGCGGGCGGCGCGGCCGGAGGTCTGGATGAGCGCGGTTTCGCTGCGCAGGAAGCCCTCCTTGTCGGCGTCCAGGATGGCCACCAGGGAGACTTCGGGGAGGTCCAGCCCCTCGCGCAGCAGGTTGATGCCCACCAGCACGTCGAACTCGCCGCGGCGCAGGCTGGTGATGATCTCCACCCGCTCCAGGGTCTCGATGTCGCTGTGCATGTAGCGCACTTTCATCCCCAGCTCGGCGAGATACTGCGTCAGCTCCTCGGCCATGCGCTTGGTGAGGGTGGTCACCAGCACCCGCTCTTTCTTCTCCACGATCCTGCGGACCTCGGCCATGAGATCGTCCACCTGGCCTTGGGCGGGGCGGATTTCGATCACCGGGTCCAGCAGGCCGGTGGGGCGGATGAGCTGCTCGACGATGACGCCGCCCGTGCGCTCCAGCTCCCACGGGGCCGGTGTCGCCGAGACGTAGATGCGTTGCCCCATGCGCGCGTCGAACTCCTCCCAGGTGAGCGGCCGGTTGTCCAGCGCCGAGGGGAGGCGGAAACCGAAATCCACCAGGGTCTGCTTGCGGGAGCGGTCGCCGTGGTACATGCCCCGCACCTGGGGGATGGACTGGTGGCTCTCGTCGACCACCAGCAGGAAGTCGTCCGGAAAGTAGTCGAAGAGGGTCGGCGGCGGCTGCCCCGGAGCGCGGCCGGAGAGGTGGCGCGAGTAGTTCTCGATGCCGTGGCAGTAGCCGATCTCCTTCAGCATTTCGAGGTCGAAGCGGGTGCGCTGCTCCAGGCGCTGTCGCTCCAGGAGCTTGCCCTCCGCTTCCAGCACGGCGAGGCGGTCGGCGAGCTCGAACCGGATGCCCTCGACGGCCGCCTCCAAGCGGTCCTTCGGGGTGACGTAGTGGGTCTTGGGATAGACGGCGATGCGGTCCACTTCCTGGAGGACGTTGCCACGCAGCGCGTCGAAGCGGGTGATGCGCTCGATCTCGTCGCCGAAGTACTCCACCCGGATCCCCAGGTCCTCGTAGGCGGGAAGGATCTCCAGCACGTCGCCGCGCACCCGGAAGCTGCCATGGAAGAGGTCGAGCTGGGTGCGCTGGTACTGCATGTTGACCAGCCGCTGGAGGGCCGGCTCCATGCCCTCGTCGTCGCCGCGGCTGAAGAACTGGAGCATGCCGAAGAACGCTTCCGGCGCGCCGAGGCCGTAGATGCAGGAGACGGAGGCGACGATGATCACGTCCCGGCGCTCGAACAGCACCTTGGTGGCGCGCAGGCGCAGCCGGTCGATCTCTTCGTTGATGCTGGTCTCTTTCTCGATGTAGGTGTCGGTCGCCGGGACGTAGGCCTCGGGCTGGTAGTAGTCGTAGTAGGAGACGAAATACTCGACGGCGTTGTGGGGAAAGAAGCTGCGGAACTCCTGGAAGAGCTGCGCAGCGAGCGTCTTGTTGTGGGAGAGGATGAGCGTGGGCCGGTTCACCGCCTCGATGACCTTGGCGATGGTGAACGTCTTGCCCGAGCCGGTCACCCCCAGCAGCACCTGCTCCTTGTCGCCCCGGTCGAGGCCCTCCGTGAGCTGGCGGATGGCCTCGGGCTGGTCACCCTGAGGCGTGAAAGGCGAAACGATTTCGAAAGCGGCCATGGAGGGGATTGTAGCGCGGCGGCGGAGTGCAGCGGCGCCGGACATGCCCCGGCCCTCCCGCCCAAGGCCCTCATCACCCCGGCCCTCTTCTCCCGCCCCCTCCCTTCCCCACACACCGGGAGAAGAGGGAGAAAGACAACAAGGACGGCAAGGACATCAAGGACACGGCAAGACCGCTCCAGTCTGGTTCCCCTCTCCCGGTGTGGGGGGAAGGGAGGGGGCGGGAGAGGGGTAGGGGTGAGGGTCTTCGGGCGGGGGTGAAGCCGAAGAGACGATGCCCGGAGCGTCAAGTTGTGCTTACTGGCGTCGCGCCGGCCGCCGGAGTCTCCACGGGCGCTGGATTCGGTGTCCCCACCGGCGCCGGCTTCCCCGCCACCTCCTGAAGGGAGCGGGTGAAATCCAGGATGTCCTGGCGGGTGATGCCGGAGCCTTTGCGGGTGATCTCGATGATCTTGAACTGGAGCGGCTGGAGACGATCGGGAGAGACCTTGCCCTGCTGAATGGCGGTGCGCACGTCGGCAAAGGCCTGCTGGAGGTTGGCCTTCTCCTCCGGCGTCACGTCCTTCGGGAGCTGCAACAGCAGACTGTTCTCCACCTGCTGGAGCGACCACTGGAAGAGGGCGACGGCGTGGGTGCCGACGTAGTAGATGCCGCCGAGCACGGCGATGGCGCCCACCAGAACGATGACGATGCAGCCGACGACCAGCGGCTTGCTGCAGCCTCCACCCCCCTGGGGAACCGGACGGGGCACGGGATTGAACGGAGACGCTGGCGGGGGCGGGGACTGCGGTTCCATTCGGTCCTCCGGGGTACCGGTTGATTCTGGCTTGAGCGTCTTTCTATCACCGCCGGCCCGAGCTGGACAAGTCGTGGACAAGCCGGGACGGCCCCCGGCCGCCTATAATGCAGCCCATGGAGTACGAGCCGCTGCCCCCGCGCCCCTCCCGCCACGACTCGCCCGAGCCCCCGCAGGGCCGCCGCCTGCTGCGCTGGACGTGGCCGGTGCTGGTGGCGCTGATCGTGGGCGCGGTCAGCGGCGTCGCCATCGCCGCCGCCATTCACGTGCCGCGGGTGGAGGCCATGGGCTCCTTCACGCCGAGCCTGGTGACCCAGCTCCTCGACCGCAACGGCCACCCCTTCGCCACTTTCGCCCGCGAGCGGCGGGTGATGCTGAAGGAAAGCGAGATGCCGCTGATCATGCAGAACGCGGTGCTCGCCTCGGAGGACGCCAACTTCTTCCGCCACGGCGGCATCGACGCCATGGGCATCGCCCGGGCCGCCGTCACCGACCTGCGGCAGGGCCGGGTGGTCGAGGGCGCGTCCACGATCAGCATGCAGCTCGCCCGCAGCCTCTTCCTCTCCCGCGAGCGGATCTGGAAACGCAAGGTCGAGGAGGCCTTCGTCGCCGTCGAGCTGGAGAAGAACTACAGCAAGCCGCAGATCCTCACCCTCTACCTGAACCTGGTGAACCTCGGCCACGGCAACTACGGCGTCGAGGCCGCCTCCCGCTACTACTTCGACAAGCCGGCCGCCAAGCTGACCCTGCCCGAGGCCGCGATGCTCGCCGGCATCATTCCGGCGCCCAGCCGCTACAGTCCCTATCGCACGCCGGACCTGGTGCTCAAGCAGCGCGACCGCGTGCTGCGGCGTATGCTGGAAGAAAAGTTCATCAAGCCCGACGAGTACCAGCATGCGCTCGCGACGCCGCTCCAGGTGACCCCGCAGCAGGCGGAGGAGAGCTTCGCTCCCTATTTCGCCGAGGACATTCGCAAGTACCTGGAAACGAGCTACGGCGACACCACGCTGTACGGCGGCGGCTTGCAGGTGCAGACCACGCTGGATTCGCAGATGCAGCAGGCGGCCGAGGCCGCCATCCGCTCCGGCCTCGTCAAGCTCGACCACCGGCGCGGCTGGCGCGGTCCCCTCTCGACGCTGGAGGCCGCAAGCCTGGAGACCCAGATGCTGCCCACCTGGGGACAGGGCAAGCCGGTGGTGGGCCGCTGGTATCAGGGGCTCGTGCTGGACGCCGGCCCCAAGGAAGCGCGGGTGAAGATCGGCAAAGAGGTCTACTCCCTGGGGCCGGAGGGCATCGCCTGGACCAACCGCAAGCAGCCGTCGGACCTGTTGAAGCGGGGCGCCGTGGCCTGGTTCCGCTTCGAGGTGCCCCAAGCGCCGAAACCAACGCCGCCCCCGAAGGCCGGCAAGTCCAAGGCGCCCGCGCCGCCGCCGGCTCCGGCCGCCCCGCCGCGCCTGATGCTGGAGCAGGAGCCGGCGATGGAGGGCGCCGCCATCATCCTCGAGCACCAGACGGGCGCGGTGCGCGCCATGGTGGGCGGCTGGAATTTCGACCGCAACAAGTTCAACCGCGCCACGCAGGCCCGGCGGCAGGTGGGCTCCTCGTTCAAGCCGTTCGTCTACGGCGCCGCCCTGGAGGCGGGCTGGACGCCGGCGGACACGCTGCTCGACGCGCCCACCGGGTTCACCGGCGCCGACGGCAAGCTCAGTTACTGGCCCCAGAACTACTACCACAAGCACTACGGCATCGTGACCCTGCGCCGGGCCCTGGAGCAGTCGATCAACGTGCCGGCCGTCAAGCTGCTCGACCTGATCACCGGCAAGCGGGTGGTGGACTTCGCCCACCGCTGCGGCATCCAGACGCCGCTGCCCACTTGGCCGTCCATCGCCCTCGGCTCCGCGGACCTCGTCCCCCTGGAGGTGGCCGCCGCCTATGCCACCATCGCCAACCAGGGCACCCACATCGAGCCCTACACCATCGAGAAGGTGACGACGCCGGACGGCCAGGTGCTGGTGCAGCACTTCCCCGCCACCTACAGCGCCATGACGCCGCCCGTCGCCTACGTGCTCAGCCACATGATGGAGGGGGTGGTGGATCACGGCACGGCCTATGCCATCCACGACCTGCCGATCGACATCGCGGGCAAGACGGGCACTACGGACGATTACTCCGACGCCTGGTTCGTGGGCTTCACGCCGCGCTACACCATCCTCACCTGGGTGGGCTACGACGTGAAGCGGTCGCTGGGCGCCGGCATGAGCGGCGCCGTCGCCGCGCTGCCCATGTGGCGGACGATCGCCGAGCGCGGTCTCGCCGACGGCTGGTTGCAGAAGGACGAGACCTTCCAGGCGCCGCCGGGCGTGGCCTTCAAGGACATCGAGTACTACAGCGGCCTGCTGGGCGGCCAGGGCACCCGCACCCTGAAAGAGGCCTTCGTCGCCGGCACCGAGCCGAACCGGCAGTACAACCCGCAATGGTCCACCATCGCGAGCCTCCCCTGGTATCAGCAGAAGGCCTTCTACATCCCGAAGGAACGGGAGGCCATGCCCGGCAAGGACGGCCAGACCGGTCCGCAAACGCCCGCCAGCCCCGGACCGCAGGACGCTCCGAGCCAGGAACCGCCGCCCCCGTAGGACGGAGCGAAGCCGCCCACAATATCCGCACCCCCTCATCCGTCTACATCCGTAGATGGACGACGCGGCGAGTCTCGAGCGGATGGCATTCAAACGCAACCAGCGGATCTCCGAGGTGGTCAGGCGGGAGCAGTCCCGGCTGCGCAACTTCATCCGCCGGCGGGTGCCCGACCCGCGCGACGCCGAGGACGTCCTGCAGGACGTCTTCTACGAGTTGGTGGAGGCGAACCGCCTGCTGATGCCGATCGAGCACGCCACCGGCTGGCTGTTTCGCGTGGCGCGCAATCGCATCACCGACCTCTTCCGCAAGAAGCAGCCGGAGAGCTTCAGCGACGCCGCCCTCGCGGACGAGGACGACGAGCTGCTGCGGCTGGAAGACCTGCTGCCGTCGCCCGAGGCCGGACCGGAAGCGCGCTACGCCCGCGCCGTGCTCCTCGACGAGCTCGAAGCCGCGATCGACGAGCTGCCGGCGGAGCAGCGCGAGGTGTTCCTCGCGCACGAGCTCGAAGGGCGCAGCTTCAAGGAGATGGCGGCCGAGACCGGCGTGAGCGTGAACACGCTGCTGTCGCGGAAACGCTACGCGGTGCTCCATCTGCGCGAGCGGTTACGAAGCCTCTACGACGACTTTACGAAAGGATGATGAGGATATGATCAGGAAAAAGAAGCTGATGTTCATCGCGCCCGCGGCGATTCTGGGAATCCTGCTGTTCATGGCCCTCGGCGGCACGCTGGTGATGCTGCTGTGGAACTGGCTGCTGCCGGCCCTCTTCGGCTTCCACACGATCACTTTCTGGCAGGCGATCGGAGCTCTGGCGCTGAGCCGCATCCTCTTCGGCGGTCATGGCTTCCACCGCTCCTTCCGCCGCCGCGGAGGACGCTGGGAGCCGATGACCCCGGAGGAGAGGGAACGCTTCCGCGAGAGCTTCCGGGAAAGCATGCGCGAGCGTTGGGGCTGCGGCCCCGCCCCTGGCGAGAGCAAGGAGCAGCCGGTGTGAAGCCCGCCTATGCCGCGGGCTTCTTCCCCACCATCCCGAAGTCCTGATGCCCGAACAGCAGGTCGTCCAGCCGGTCGCGCAGGCGGTTGACCTGGTCGGCGAGCGGCCTTTGGTCGGCGGGCAGCTTGGCGAGGTCGACCTCCGGGAGGCGGTCGGCCGCCGGGAAGGGGCGCAGGTCGAGCCGCTCGACGGGGTCGAAGCCGGCGAGGTCGTACATCAGCTTCAGACTTTCCGGATGGACGGGACGGACGTGCGTGGGGTCGAGCCAGAAGTTGCGGGCGGCGACGACGACGGAGAGGGGGTTCGGCGTCTCCAGGATGAGGACGCCGCCGGGGCGCAGGGCGCGCCAGGCCAGCCGTACCAGGCGGTCGAGCGCGTCCGCAGGCAGGTGCTCGATGACGTGGAAGGACATCACGCCGCCGAGGCTCCCCTCCTCCACCGCGGCCAGCACGGTGAAGAGATCGCCCACCTCGGCCGCCAGGCCGCGGTCACGGCAGAGCTGCACCATGCGGGCGCTCGCGTCCACACCGCGGCCGGCGAATCCCCACTCCCGCAGCAGGGCGAGGGCTTCGCCGCGGCCACAGCCGAGGTCGAGCACCGGGGAGCCCGCAGGTAGGTCCTTGAAGAATGGCCGGTAGGCGGCGATCCGCTCGCGGATCTCCTCCTCGGTGCCCCGGTAGCGGCGCTCCAGCTCGAGGTAGCCGTGCTCTTCGTGGGCGCGGGCGACGGCCTCCGTCGAAGAGACTCCCGGCTTCACGGCCGCCAGGGCGGCGCCGAGGCTGCCGAGCAGGTCCCGGGTCTCCCGCCGGTAGCGGTCCAGCTTCTGGTCGGCGCGGGCGAAGAGGGCGTCGTTGTGCCGCATGATCTCGTGGATGCCCGTGGCGTCGAGGGCCTCCTGGTATTCGATGCGGCGCTGGTGCTCGGCGCGGGCGGTCTCCAGCCGCTCCAGGTGCTCCAACAGGATGAGGTTGAAGGTGCGCTGGCGCTCCCAGAGGTCGTTCTGGGGGACCTTGACGAGCGGCCGGAAAAGACGCTTGAGAGCGACGACGAGGCGGCCGAGAAGGCCGCGATGGCTGCGGATGGGGAACGGCTGATCCCCGGACCACAGCCATCGCCAGTCGGACAGGTCGCGCGTGGGGTGCTCGACGAGGAAGTCGTCGATCGACGGGGCGCGGCGCTCGGGAGGTTCGAGTCCGAGTCCGCTCGACATTGTGTGTCCGCGATGGTCCGCGCCCCGGGTACAGCCTTTTACTCTGCCGCCACCACCGAAACGGTCACCTCGGCGACCACCTCGGGATGGAGCTCGATGCGGACGGGATGTTCGCCGAGGGACTTGATGCCTCCCTCGAGATCGATGCGCCGGCGGTCGACGGTGAAGCCCTTCTTCTCCAGCAGCTCGGCCACGTCGCCGGCGGTGACCGAGCCGTAGAGCGTGCCGGTCTCGCCGACCCGCTTGGGGACCTCGAGCCGCAGACCGGAGAGCTTGGCGCCAATCTCGGCCGCGGCGTCGCGCTCCTTGGCGTGCTGGGCGTCGATCTTGGTGCGCTGCTGTTCGAAGTACTTGATGTTGGCGTGGCTCGCCTCGAGGGCGATGCCCTGCGGCACCAAATAGTTACGCCCGAATCCGGGCTTGACGTCCACCACCTCGCCCCGCTTGCCGAGGTGGCGCTGATCGCTGAGCAGGATGACTCTCAAGCGTTGGCCTCCTCTAGTCCGTGGTGAACGGGATCAACGCCAGGTGGCGCGCCCGCTTGATGGCCTGCTGCAAGGGGCGTTGGTGATTGGCACAGGTGCCCGAGATCCGCCGCGGCAGGATCTTCGAGCGCTCGGGAATGAACTGCTGCAGCAGCTTGACGTCTTTGTAGTCGATGTAGTCGATCTTGTCGGCGCAGAACTTACAGACCTTCCGCCGCCGGAAGAACACTTTTCTGGCGCGAGCCATGGCTCAGATATCCTCCTCGTCCATACCGGCTTCGCCGGACGCCGGGGCCGGCAGGGCCTCGTGGTCGTCTCTCGGCACGGCCGGAGTCGCTCCCTCGGCCGGCTGGCGGCGGGCTGCCCGCTTCAGGGCCTCGTCGGTGCGCACCGTCAGGTAGCGCAGGATCTTCTCGTTCTGGCGCATGCGGTGCTCCACCTCGGGCAGCGCCGTCTTGCCGGCTTCGCTGGAGACGTAGAACAGGACGTACTTGCCCTCGTTCAGCTTGTCGATCGTGTAGGCGAGCTTGCGCCGGCCCCAGTTCTCCTCCGCGGTGACGGTGGAGCCGCCGGCGGTGATCATGTTGCGGTACTCCGCGGTCATCGTCACCACGTCCTCATCGGAGACGCGTGGGTCGACCACGAACATCAGCTCATAGGTGCGCATGGGTGCGGCGATCCTCCCTATGGACTTGGTCGGTCCCGCTGCATTGCGGAACAGAGAGGTTGACGAACGGCGGCACCGGGGTCCGGCCCGCCCGTTGACAGGGAGGCGAACTTTACAGGGCGGATCAGAAAAAGGCAAGGGCGTGCCAAGAGCGCTCCCCCGCCCAAAGACCCTCACCCCTGTCCCCTCTCCCGCCCCCTCCCACCCCCCTCACCGGGAGAGGGGAACGCGGCTGGAGCGATCTTGCTGTTCGTCCCTGCTGTCCTTGCTGTCCTTTTCGTCCTTTCTTGGCTGTTCTCCCTCTTCTCCCGGTGAGGGGGGTGGGAGGGGGCGGGAGAAGAGGGCCGGGGTGATGAGGGTCTTGGGAGGGGGAACCCTCCTACCC
>JBAPYB010000137.1:0-9743 GCA_049284515.1 Thermoanaerobaculia bacterium | reverse complement strand
CTCCCAACCCCCCACACCGGGAGAGGGGTGCCCGGTTGAGGCGTTCTTGCTTGTGTCCCTCTTCTCCCGGTGTGGGGGGTTGGGAGGGGGCGGGAGAAGAGGGCCGGGGTGATGAGGGTCTTGGGTGGGGGAACGCTGACGCAAAGTTAGCGCCTGTGGCTACCATCCCCCACCCGTCTGCGCCGGCCGGCCTACCCCGGCGAGCGTTGAAGGCTCTCCCGGCATGGGCCACTGTTGTCTCATGGAATCCGTGCCCCCACCCTCACCGCCCGCCGACGGCGTCAACCGCTTCGCCTTCGTGATCCACCCGCTGAGCGTCGAGTACATCCATCGCCACTACCGCTTCACCCGGCTCCTGCCGGACTCCTGGGTGGAGGCGGTCTCCGCCCTCGCGCCCCCCGCGTACCTCGCACGCATCACCGGCGGCAAGTCCCCGGCCAACGGCCAGCGCATCGAAGGCTTCCTCTTCACACTCGGCGCCACGCCGCGCCAGATCATGGGCCGCAGCGAGCACTTCACCTACCGGAAGCTCCTCCAGGTGGCGAAGATGGCCGAGAAAATGGGCGCCCGCATCCTGGGGCTCGGCGCCTTCACCAAGGTGGTGGGCGACGCCGGCGTCACCGTCGCCCGCGAGGCCGATATCCCGGTGACCAGCGGCAACAGCCTCACCGTGGCGGCCACCCTGGAAGCGGCCAAGCAGGCCGTGGTGAAAATGGGCGCCAAGGACCTCACGCGCGGCCGGGCCATGATCGTGGGCGCCACGGGGGCCATCGGCTCCGTCTGCTCGCGGCTCATCGCCGCGGCCGTGCGCGACGTGGTGCTGGTCTCCATCGAGCCGGACCGGCTGGAAGCCCTGAAGCAGACGATCGAGGCGGAAACCCCCGGCGCCCACGTCGCCACCGCCCTCGACTCCCGCGCGCTGATCGGCGATTGCGACCTGGTGGTCACCGCCACCTCGGCCTTCGGCCAGCGGATCATCGACATCAGCCGCTGCAAACCGGGCGCGGTGATCTGCGACGTAGCCCTGCCCTCCGACATCGGCGCCGACGAGGCGGCGGTGCGCCCGGACGTGCTGGTGGTGGCAAGCGGCGAGGTGATCATCCCCGGCCCGGTGGACTTCCACTACAACATCGGGCTGCCGCGGGGCGTCGCCTACGCCTGCCTGGCCGAGGCCGCGCTACTCGCCATGGAAGGGCGGTTCGAGGACTACACCCTGGGCCGGAACCTCGAGATCGGGCGCGTCAAGGAGATCTACCGCCTGTTCCAGAAGCACGGCTTCAAGATCGACGGCCTGCGCTCCTTCGGCCGCTACGTGACCGAGGACGAGCTGGCGGAGAAGCGCACCCTGGCCGACCGCCTGCGGGAGGACCCCGGCCTCTTCGCCCGCGTCCAGGCCGAGGCTGCCGCCGAGCTTGCGAGGATCCCACCGCAATCGAAGGGAGTCCGCGCCACGGCGAAGCGGCACCAGTGGAGCTGGCTGGGCTGGCGGCGCTGGGCAACGTAGGCCTTCATTCCCGATCCTGCTTCCAGCGCTCCACGGCCCTCAGGCACCCGGCAAGACTGGGGCTGGAGAGCGCGCCGATCCGTGGCCGCCAAAGACCCGCCGCGAACTCAATCATTCTGCCGGAATAGCCAGTTCCCACCTTGGCTCGTATACCCTCCTCGGGCAGAAGCTCCTTGCGAAGCCGGCGATTGCGAGACCGCCTTGCCAGGTGCAAGAGCGCGGCCTTGGCATCCTCGAGGGCGTCCGGCTCGGCCGGTATGGTGTCCACCGGCAACTGCAACAGCTCCGCGATCCGGACCCGGTCCGCAAGCAGCCAGGCCTCGATCTGGCGAACCGCAACCCTGAAACACATTTGCAGGGAAGGCTCTGGAAGCAATCGTCGTAGGAGCTCGGGCGCACACTTCGCATCGTGGTCGAGATCGCGCAGTACGAGCCACGGTGCATGGCGAGCCGCATTGTTATAGCCGCTCAGGCTCTTGTCCAACTGGCCCTTGCCCCTGCGCCCGTAGATGGAGCCCGCTTCCAAACCCGCTTCTTCGAGGACTCGGCGGATCGCCACCGCATCCACGTCGCCTTCCACGGCTATGGTTACGATCGGGATCGTCACAACTATTCGAAGCGAATGAGTTGGTCGGCCTCTGCAGGGGCGGTCCTCGGGAGGACGGCGTCGGCAATCGTGAGGTCGCCTCCCAGCAGGGCGAGGATCTGATCGTCCTCGGCAGCGACCTTGACGACCGTACCCTCATGGGAGGGTTGGAGCATGAGGACTTCCTCTGGCGCGATCCCTTCGTCGCTGAGCATGTCCGCCGAGTGAGTGCTCAGTAGCACCTGGCGGCCAGATCGGCTCCCGAGCCGGCTGATCATCCGGGGGATCTGCCTGACGACCGCCGCATGCAGCGAAAGCTCAGGCTCCTCGAGCAGGAGCGGAGCCGCGCCGTCCAAGAAGACCCAGAGCAAACCCAACAGCCGCAGGGTTCCGTCGGAAAGCTGGTCCTCCATCTGCCAGCCGGCCTTCGGTCTCCAATGCTCGTAGAGTCCCTTGAGGTGCGGCGTACCGGTCGCCGTGTCGCGGTCGAGAATCAATTCCTTGAGCTGTGGCACCGCAATCTGGAGAGCGTCCTTGATCCTCCGCAGCCGCGACTCCAGGGTCTTCTTCGGGGTCCGCGCCAACTGTTCCAGGAAATCTCCGCCGAAGGGATCGCGCGACTTGCCTACGGACCGCTCCGGCTCGCGCACGAGCTGAGGCACCAGGTGCAGATATCGGACCTGGGAAAAGAAGTCTGCCAGGGCGCGAAACGAAGCGTTGGCGTTCAGTTGCTCGAGATGAGTCTGGCCCAGCCGCTTGGGATCCTCGTTGTCTTCGTCGCGCGGCCGGTCCAAGAGGCATTCGGAATCGTGGGTTACTCTCTCGCGAGTGATCGTCGGTACCCGCTGGTTGTTCTGGCTGAACTCCAAGAGATAGGACCAGTGCCCGTCAGAGTCGAGATCGACTTCGACCTCGACGGAGACGTGCGAATACCTGCGGGCGTGCAGCGAACGGATCTGAGATACGCCGTGCCGAGCCTCAACGGCGCCTTGGAAGCTGCCCTTGGGTTCGGCGATGTCTCTCAGGAAGCGAAAGGCATCGAGGAAATTGGATTTGCCCGACGCATTGGGACCGACCAAGAAGACCCGTCTCTGAAGCGGGACGTCAGCGTCCAGGAAATTCCGCCAGTTTTGAAGCCTCAGCCGACTGAACTTCATATCCTCCCAACCTCTGGCAACCGGCGGCACCCCCGCACGACCCCAAACTGGAGAGATGCCGCGGCCTGGCTCATCCGTGCAAGCCTATCATCCCCGAGGGTAGGGAGCTGGCTGGGCCTGCGGCGCCCTATCGCGCCTTCGCTTCCGCTCCCTGCCGCCGCCCAATCCAGGCGTTGACGTTCTTCTCCAGGACGCCGAGCGGCACGGCGCCGCTGCCCAGCACCACGTCATGGAAGTCGCGCAGGTCGAAGCGCGGGCCCAGGGCCTGCTCGGAGCGATGGCGCAGCTCCTTGATCTTGAGCTCCCCCAGCTTGTAGGCCAGGGCCTGGCCCGGCCAGGAGATGTAGCGGTCCACCTCGGTCTCCACCTCGTGGAGGGGGAGCGCCGTGTGCGAGCCGAGGTAGTCCAGGGCCTGCTGGCGCGTCCACCCCTTGGCGTGCATTCCGGTGTCCACCACCAGGCGGCAGGCGCGCCACATCTCGTAGCTGAGCCGGCCGAAGTTGCTGTAGGGATCGGTGTAGACGCCGGCTTCCAGCCCCAGCCATTCCGAGTAGAGCCCCCACCCCTCGCCGAAGGCCGAGATGTAGGAGTTGCGGCGGAACTCAGGAAGGCCGGTCAGCTCGCGGCTGAGCGCGATCTGCAGGTGATGGCCCGGCACCGCCTCGTGCAGCGTCAGCGCCTCGACGTTGTAGAGCGGCCGGGTCTCCACCTTGTAGACGTTCACCCAGTAGATGCCCGGCCGCGTGCTCCCCTGGGGCGGCTCCACGTAGCGGCCTGAGGTGTACTTGGGCGCGATGGAGTCCGGCACCGGCTGCACGGTGTAGGGGAGACGCGGCAGCGTCTTGAACAGGCTCGGCAGCTTGCCGTCGATCGTCTTGGCCACCCAGGCCGAGCGCTCCAGCAGCTCCTGCGGAGTCTTGGCATAGAAGCGGGGATCGGTACGCAGGAACTGGACGAAGGCGGCGTGGTCCCCCTGGAAGCCCGTCTGCTTCATCACCACGTCCATCTCCTTCGAGATACGGTCGACCTCGGCGAGGCCGATCTCGTGGATCTCTTCGGGGGAGAGGTCGAGGGTCGTGAAGCGGCGGATCTGGTGAGCATAGAAAGCGCGGCCGTTGGGCAGGTCCGCGGCGCCGATGGTCGTGCGGGCGCCCGGCTGGTACTCCTTGAGGAAGAAGTCGAGGAACTTCCGGTAGCCGGGCACGGCGCTTTCCATCACCGCCTGCCGTCCCTCCTGGCGCAGGCGGGCGCGGTCGGCCTCGGAAACCGCGGCGGGGAAACGCTCGAACGGCTTCCAGAAGACGCTCTTCTCCGGGGCGTCCACCAGGTGGGCGGAGATCGTCCCCTCAAAGCCGTTCAGCACCGCCCGCGGGACGGTGAAGCCGCGCTTGAGCCCCAGCCGCATCTGCTCGATCTCCTGGTCCACGTACCGCGGCCAGGCCCGCAGCCGGCTGACGTAGTTCTCGTAGTCCTTCACCGTGGCCAGCGGGACGACCTCCGGCAACCGGGAGAATTCGGAGTGGAAGCCGGAGTCGGCGTTGAACGGCATCTGGTCCTCGCCCAGCTCGAAGGATTCGATCCCTTCGGTGAGCTGCTGGCGGAAGATGTCGTAGTTGACGGCGTCCTCCGCCGGGAGCTTGCTGCGGTCGATGGCCGCGAGCTCGGCGAGGAAGGCCTTCCCGGCCGCCGCCCGGCGGGCGAGGTCCTCGGTGGAGAGGGAGGTCAGCCGGTCGTCGTACTCATGCCGCCCCACCGTGGTGGCGAGCAAAGGGTCTTCCTTCAGCCGGTCCTCCCACTCGCGATGGAAGAGGTCGTGAAGGCGGGCCGCCTCATCCGCCGCGCGCACGGGCGCCGGCAGGCAGGCGAGACCGAGACAGAGGAGCGGCAGCAGGGGCTTTAGAGGATTCATCAGGTTTTCCTCAAGGAGCTCGTTGATCGGCTGGGCGAAGTCTACTCCAGCCCGGCCACCCGCTCACCACCCCTGAGCGCCGATCAGGGGCACGAAGCGCACGGCGCCGAGGTTTTCGCGGACGTCGCCGCCCTCCGCCCGGCGCACCCGGACGAGATCCTGGGTGCTGGGGTCCGGCCCGACGGGGATCACCAGCCGGCCACCTTGGGCGAGCTGGCCGAGCAGCGCCGGGGGGACGTCCGGCCCGCCCGCTGCCACCACGATGGCGTCGTACGGCGCGTGCTCGGGCCACCCCAGGGTGCCGTCGCCGTGCCGGACGTGGACGCTCGCATAGCCGAGCCGCGCCAGCCGCTCCCCCGCTTCCCGGGCGAGCGACTCATGCCGCTCGACGGCATAGACCTCCCGCCCGAGCCGCGACAGCACGGCCGCCGCATAGCCCGATCCCGCGCCGATCTCCAGCACCTTGTCCTCCGGCCCGACCTCCAGGGCCTCGGCCATGAGGGCCACGACGTAGGGCTGGGAGATCGTCTGCTCCTCGCCGATGGGCAGGGGCGAATCGTCGTAGGCGTACTCCGCGAGATTCTCGGGGACGAAGGCCTCCCGGGGCACCGTCCGCATCGCCTCCAGCACCCGCGGGTCCCGCACGCCGCGGCCGGCGATCTGGCGATCGACCATCCGGTTGCGCAGGGTTTGGAAGTCGATGGACGTCATGGGAATGCCGCCCCTGGCGTGGGCTCCCTTCACCAGCCCCGCTCCGCCGGCTTCTTCCCCTGGCCCAGAATCCACGCCGCAATATCCCCAACCACGGCCGGGTCCACGTGGCCCGGCTTCTCGTATTCGGCCGGGCCGCTCTTGCCCTCGCCGGCGAGGAAGAGGTGGTCGAGCTTGGGGTAGGACTTGAAGGTGACGTTGGGCTTGCCGGCCAGCCCCTTCTTCCAGGCCGCGAAGTCGGTCATCGTCATCTGGTAGTCGCGCTCGCCCTGGAGGATGAGCATGGGCTGCGGAAGATATTTCGAGCTCTGGACGGGATCGTAGCCCTGGAGGTCGAGCCAGTAGGAGGCGGGGGCGCCGAGGACGGTGTCGGCGGCAGCGGCGGCGGCGGCGCCGCCGGGTTTCAAGGCCTTGACCTTGGCCACCTCGGCGCGCAGCGCCTCGATCTGCTTTTTCTCCGAGTCGGTGACGACGCCGTCCAGGCCGGCGAGGTAGGTGACCTGCTCCAGGATGAGGTCCTCCATCGGCCGCGCCGCTCCTGCCAGGACGATGAGGCCGGCGAGCGCCGGCTGGCTCTGGCCGATGCGCGGCAGGAGCATTCCTCCCAGGCTGTGGCCAAGGACGAAGACCCGCCGGGGATCGATCCCCTCGCTGGCGCGCAGCAGGGCGAGGGCCGTGAGGGCGTCCGTCACCGTCTCCTGCTGGACGGTGAAGCCGGGCACGGAGGCAATTTTGCCGGCATATTGACGGGTGCGCTTCTCGTAGCGCAACACGGCGATGCCCCGGGAGGCGAGACCCAGGGCCAGGTCGCGAAACGGCTTGTTGGCCTCGACCGTCTCGTCGCGGTCGTTCGGTCCCGAGCCGTGGACGAGCACCACGGCCGGGAAGGGGCCGGTCCCCTTGGGGATCGTCAGCGTACCGGGGAGGGCCCATTCCCCTGCGCCCACGGTCACTTCGCGCTCGGCGTAGGCGTCCGGCTTGGCATAGGGGGGAGGCGACGGGTCCGCCAGCGGCGTGGCGGCCTGCACAGGGACGATGAAGAATCCGACGACCTGCCCCCCGTCGTCGATCACCACCTTGAGGTCCACCGTCTGCCTCTCGAAAGCGGTGGTCACGAACACGAAGTCGTACTGCGCCGGCTTCTCGGAGCGGGTGGCGAGGCGCCGCTCGTAGGAGCCCAACTGGCTCTGGACGCCCGTCCAGATCTCTCTCAGCTTCGCCGCCGGCGCCGCGTTCTTCATCACCCCGCCCTCCAGGGCTGCGGCGGCCGGGTAGTCCCCCTGGAGCAGGAGGTCGATGAACCGGGTGGCGATGGCGGCCGGGTCCCTCGGCGCCGCGAGGGTGGGCGGCGGCGCCTGGGCAGGGAGAACCTGGACGGCGAGGAGCAGAAGGAGGAGGAAACAGACGGCTCGGCTGGGCATGGCGGTCCTTTGAGAAGGGTCCATAGTATGCTGGGCCACGTACGAGCTGGCAGCCATCTTCCCACCGCCATGTCCCGTCGCTCCCGACATCGCCGCCGCCTCCGGCTGTTCCGCCCCATGCTCCGCCCGTTTCCCGGGCGCACGCTGCCGCCCGACCTGCGGGTGGGGCGCGTGGGAAAGATCGCCGCCGCCCTGCCCGCAGGGCTGGCGGACCCCGGCTTCGAGGTGTTGCTGCGGCGCATCGACGGCGCGCCGTTCCTGGGCGGCAACCGGGTGGACGTCTTCTTCGACGGCCGCGAAGCCTTCGGCGCCATGCGCGAGTCCGGCGAGGCCGCGGAGCGGGAGATCCTGCTCGAGTCCTATATCTTCAAGGACGACGCCACGGGCCGGCAGTTCCTGGAGCAGATGAAGACGGCGGCCGAGAGGGGGCTCGCGGTGCGGGTGCTGGCCGATGCCATCGGCTCCTCCGCCACCCACGCCGGGTTCTGGCGGGAGATGGAGAGCCACGGTATCGAGGTGCATCTCTTCCACCCCCTGTTCAAGGGGTTCTGGTACCAGCCGTTCCGCGACCACCGGAAGATCCTCGTCCTCGACCGCAAGGTGGCCTTCACCGGCGGCATGAACATCGGCGAGGAGTACGGCTCGATCCGCCGCCGTCCCAGGCCCGGCGAGACCTGGCGGGACACCCACGTGCGGGTCACCGGACCGGCGGCGTGGGAGATGGCGGTGGTCTTCTCCGAGGGGTGGGTCCACTCCGACGGCGAGCCGATCGCCTTCGATCCGCTGCCGAGCAGCGAGGCGGACGCTCCGGGATCGCGGATCATGGTGCTCGACTCGCGGCCCAACCGCGGCCAGGCGGAGTCGGCGGCGGCGCTCGCGGCCATCAGCTCCGCCGCGAGAAAGACGCTGTGGATCACCAACGCCTATTTCGCTCCGGGGCGCCGGGGGATCGACGTCCTCGGTGCCGCCGCGGCGCGGGGCGTGGACGTGCGCCTCCTCGTCCCCGGCAAGACGGACGTGCCCATCGTCCGCCGGGCGGGCCACGGCTACTACGCAGCGCTGCTCGACCGGGGAGTGCGGATCTTCGAGTACCAGGCCGCCATCCTCCACGCCAAGACCCTGGTGGCGGACGGCCTCGTCTCCGTCGTCGGCTCGACGAACCTCGATTTCCGCTCCTTCGTCTTCAACGCCGAGTGCGACCTGCTGATGCTCTGCCCCACCACGGCCGCCACCCTGGAAGAGGCTTTCCTGAACGACCTGAAGAACGCCGCCGAGATCCAGCGGGACGACTGGCGCCGCCGCCCCCTGCTCAAGAAAATCGGCGACCGTCTGGCGCGGTGGCTGTCGCCGTTTTTATAGAGCGGCAGATCCCTTTTCAAGGAGCGTCCCCGCCTTGGCATAGGATGCGGGGGACCCTTGGAACCGTCCCGCGTATCTGACGACGTCATGGCCACCGCTTCCCCCCTCCGCAAGGACATCCTCCTACTCGGTGCCGCTCTCGGCCTGGTGGCCTTTTTCCTCGGCCTCACCCTCGCCGAGGCGTACCTGCCCGAGTGGCGGCAGGGGCGGCCGCTGGGCGAGGCGGCCTATCGCGAACGCTACCGGGAGCTCGCCACGCGGGCCGGCTTCGTGCTCGCCCCTGGCGAGCCGGACGTCCTCCTGGCGACGCGCGGCCCCGAGAACCTCGAGCCCTATCGCCGGCTGGGCGACGCGGGAAGCCGCCGGTTCCTCGCCACCCGCAGTGCCGTCCGCGCCGAGGTCGTCCACGACGTGACCGGACCCGGCGCCGAGAAAGACGGCACCCTCGTCCTCGACTTCTCCTTCGGCGGCGAGCCTCAGCTCCTGATGTGGTGGCGCTCGCGGCCGGGGCTCGCCACCTACTACCGGATGGCGGACCCGGAAGCCGCCGGACGGCTGGTGGAGCGCCTGGCGCCGGTGTTGCTCGCTCGCGGCGAGGCGCTCGGTGCGCAGCGGACCGACACGATCGTGAACGTCGCACGGCTGTTCTACCCGCTGCGCGGCGGCGGCCCTCCCCAGCACTTGCAGGCCTTCGTCATCGGCGGCGGCGTCTTCGTCGGCCGCGGGCCCGGAGAGCTCGCGGCTGCCAACGCCGTCGGGTCGGACTTCCTCGCCCACCAAATGACGCTCTTCTGGCGGCTCGTCCTCCTCTTCCTCGGCCTCGGAGCCCTGTTCGCGACCCTGCTCGCACGGCGCCGGATCAGCCTGCGCAACGGCCTCCTGCTGGCGCTCGGCGGGCTGGTGACGCTGCGGCCGGCTCCGGGAATGTTCGGGTGGCCTGCCTGGACCGCGGCGATCGTCATGGCCGGCGTGGCCCTGTGGATCTTCCTCCTCTGGTCGTGCGCCGAATCGCTGTTGCGCTCCAACGACGCCGGCTTCACCACCAGCCTGGACGCCTTGCTGGCGGGCCGGCTCGGCCCCCGCGGCGGCCGGGGCC
>JBAPYB010000136.1:0-18367 GCA_049284515.1 Thermoanaerobaculia bacterium | reverse complement strand
CACCGCGCCACCCGCGCCGCCGGCCTGGTGGTGGCGGACGAGACCCGCGTGCGCCACGTGCAGACCCGGATGTCCGGCTGGGTCGAGAAGCTCTACGTCAACGCCACGGGCCAGCTCGTGCGCGCCGGCCAGCCGCTGCTCAGCCTCTACTCGCCCGCGCTGCTGGCCACCCAGGAGGAATTCCTGCGGGCGCGGGAGACCTCGGCGCGCTTCGCCGGCTCGGCCCTGCCCGAGGTGCGCCGCGGCGGCGAGGATCTGGTAACCGCGGCCCGCCGCCGCCTGGAGCTGCTCGACGTTCCGGCCGGCGTCATCACCCGGCTGGAGCAGACGGGCATCGCTCAACGCGCCATCACCCTCACCGCCCCTGCCACAGGCTACGTAACCGCCAAGTCGGTCTTCGAGGGCCAGCAGGTGCAGCCCGGCATGGACCTTTTCACCCTCGCGGACCTGTCGCGGGTGTGGGTGGAGGCCGACGTCTATCCCTTCGAGGCCAGCGCCGTACGGCTGGGACAGAAAGCTGTGGTGAAGCTCCCCTACGGCACCGGCGCCGAGCGGACGGGGAGGATCGCCTACGTCTACCCGACGCTCGATCCCCAGAGCCGCACCCTCAAGGTGCGCATCGAGCTTCCCAACCCCGGCCTCGCTCTCAAGCCGGGGATGTACGTCGACGTGGCGCCGGACCAGGAGTCCGCCGAGGGCATCGTCGTCCCCGACTCGGCGGTGATCGACACCGGCGTGCGCCAACTGGTGTTCGTGGAGAAGGGCGGCAGCTTCGAGCCGCGGGACGTGCGGGTGGGGAGCCGCAGTGACGGCAAGGCCGTCATCCTCTCCGGCGTCGCGGCCGGCGAGCGGGTCGCCGTGCGCGCCAACTTCCTCCTCGACTCCGAGTCCCGCCTGCGGGCCGCCCTGGGAGGTGCCAGGTGATTCGCCGGATCATCGCCTTCTCGGCCCACAACCGAGCTATGGTGCTGCTCGGCGTGGCGGCGCTGATGGTGCTGGCGGGCTACGTCCTCCAGGAGATCCGCCTCGACGCGCTGCCGGATCTTTCGGACTCGCAGGTCATCATCTACTCCAAGTGGGACCGCTCGCCCGACATCGTCGAGGACCAGGTCACCTACCCAATAGTCACCGCTCTCCTCGGCGCCCCCAGGGTCAAGGCGGTGCGCGGCTACTCGGACTTCGGCTTCTCCTACGTCTACGTCATCTTCCAGGACGGCACAGACCTCTACTGGGCCCGCTCGCGGGTGCTGGAGTACCTGTCCAAGATCCAGGCGCGCCTCCCCGACGGCGTGCAGACCGAGCTGGGTCCGGACGCCACCGGCGTCGGCTGGGTCTACCAGTACGCCCTGGTGGACCGCTCGGGATCGCTATCCCTGGACCAGATCCGCTCCTACCAGGACTGGACGCTGCGCTACGCCCTGCAATCCGTGCCCGGCGTGGCCGAGGTGGCGGCCATCGGCGGCTTCGTCAAGCAGTACCAGATCACCGTCGATCCCAACCGCCTGGCCGCCTACGGGCTGCCGCTGGACGAGGTGGTGGAGGCCGTCCGCCGCTCCAACAGCGAGGTCGGCGGGCGGCTGCTCGAAGCGAGCGGCGCCGAGTACATGGTGCGCGGCCGGGGCTATGCGAAGAGCCCGGCGGACTTCGAGCAGATCGTGCTCAAGGTGGGGCCGGGCGGCGTCCCCGTGCTCTTGCGCGACGTCGGCCGGGTGGAGCTGGGACCGGAGATCCGCCGCGGCGTCTCGGACCTCGACGGCCTGGGCGACACCGTGGGCGGCATCGTCGTCATGCGCCACGGCGAGAACGCGCTCAACGTCATCCGGCGGGTCGAGGCGAAGCTCGACGAGATGAAGCCCGGCATGCCCGCGGGCCTGGAAGCGGTCCCCACCTACGATCGTTCGGACCTCATCACCCGAGCCCTGGGGACCCTCAGGCACGAGCTGCTGATCGAGATGATCATCGTCTCCTTCATCATCCTCCTGTTCCTCTGGCACGTCCCCTCCGCCATCGTGCCGATCATCACCATCCCCGTCTCCGTCTTCCTGGCCTTCATCCCCCTCTACTTCTTCGGCGTGACGGTGAACATCATGTCGCTCGCCGGCATCGCCATCTCGATCGGCGTGCTGGTGGACGGCGCCATCGTCGAGGTGGAGAACGCCTACAACAAGCTCCAGCGCTGGCAGGCGGAGGGGCGCCAGGGGGACTATCACCAGGTGCGGCTGGAGGCGCTCCAGGAGGTGGGGCCCTCGGTCTTCTTCTCGCTGCTGGTGATCGCGGTCGCCTTCCTGCCGATCTTCGCCCTGGTCGATCAGGAGGGGAGGCTGTTCCGGCCGCTCGCCACCTCGAAGAACCTGGCCATGGCGATCGCGGCGCTGCTCGCCATCACCCTCGACCCGGCCCTGCGCATGCTCTTCACCCGCATGGACCCCTTCACCTTCCGCCCCCGCTGGCTCGCCCGGTTGGCGACGCGGCTGGCCGTGGGCACCTATCACCCGGAGGAGCGGCATCCCATCAGCCGCACGATCTTCCGCCTCTACGAGCCGGTCTGTCGCTTCGTGCTGCGGCGCCCGTGGACGGTGATCCTCGCCGCCCTGGCCCTGGTGGCGGTGAGCCTGCCGATGTACGTCCGCCTGGGCTCGGAATTCATGCCGCCCCTCAACGAGGGGACCCTCCTCTACATGCCCACCACCCTGCCCGGCGTGTCGGTGGCGCAGGCGGCCGAGCTGCTCCAGACCCAGGACCGCCGGCTCAAGAGCTTCCCCGAGGTCGAGCGGGTCTTCGGCAAGGCCGGCCGCGCCGACACCTCCACCGATCCGGCCCCGTTCTCCATGGCGGAGACGACGGTGATCCTGAAACCCGAGAGCGCCTGGCGCCCGAAGGCCCGCTGGTACTCCTCGCTCCCTGAGTGGACGAAGCCCGCTTTCCGGCCGTTCTGGCCCGACCGCATCTCGACGGAGGAGCTGGTCGACGAGATGAACCGGGCGCTCGCCATCCCCGGCGTCACCAACGCCTGGACGATGCCGATCAAAAACCGCCTCGACATGCTCTCGACCGGTGTGCGCACCCCGGTGGGCATCAAGATCTTCGGCAGCGACCTCAACGAGATCGAGCGCCTGGGCGAGAAGCTGGAGAGCCTGCTGCGCAAAGTCCCTGGCACCCGCAGCATTTACGCCGAGCGGGTGGCCGAGGGCTACTTCCTCGACATCGTGCCGCGCCGCGACCAGCTCGCCCGCTACGGCCTGACCATCCAGCAGGTGCAGCGGGTGATCGCCACCGCCGTGGGCGGCGAAAACGTCACCACCACCGTCGAGGGCCGCGAGCGCTACCCGGTCAACGTGCGCTACCCCCGGGAGCTGCGCGACGAGCCAAGCCGCCTCGCGCGCGTCCTGGTGCCCGCCGCCTCCGGCGCCCTGGTGCCCCTGGCAATGATCGCCGACATCCAGGTGGTGCGCGGCCCGGCCATGCTGCGCGACGAGAACGGCTTCCTCGCCGGCTATGTCTACATCGACGTCGCCGGCCGCGACGTCGGCGGCTACGTGGAGGAAGCGAAGCAGATCGTCAAGGATCTCCCTCTGCCGGCCGGCTACTCCCTCCAATGGAGCGGCCAGTACGAGAACATGGTGCGGGTGCGCCAGCGCTTGAAGATCGTGGTGCCCATCACCCTGGCGCTGATCTTCGTCCTCCTCTACGCCAACACCCGTTCGCCCTTCAAGGCCATGGTGGTGATGCTGGCGGTGCCGTTCTCGGCCGTGGGCGCCGTCTGGCTCTTCCACCTCCTGCACTACAACGTCTCGATCGCCGCCTGGGTAGGGATGATCGCCCTCCTCGGCCTCGACGCCGAGACCGGCGTCTTCATGCTCCTCTTCCTCGACCTTTCCTGGGACGAGGCGAAGCGGGAGGGGCGGCTGCGGACGGAGCGCGACGCCGACGAGGCGATCGTCCACGGCGCCGTCAAGCGGGCGCGGCCCAAGATGATGACCGTCTGCGCCGCCTTCCTGGGCCTGCTCCCCATCCTCTGGTCCACCTCGGCGGGAGCGGACGTGATGAAAAGGATCGCGGCGCCCATGATCGGCGGCCTCGTCACCTCGTTCCTGCTGGAGCTGCTGGTCTACCCCGCGATCTACAAGATCTGGAAGCGGCGCACGGAGATGCGGGGAGCGGCCGCCGCGCCCGGCGCGAAGCTTGAAGAGGCAGCTTGACCCGGCTGCGATCGAAATTTGGGAGCGCCTGAACAGACGCGGTTCCAGGCCCTTGCGCTATGATTCCGGACCAGGCCGAAAAGGGCGGCCCACGGTCCGCGTAAAGGGTCGAACCCACCCCCGAGATCTCATCGACCGTCAGAGACCCTGACTTCCAGCCCGAGTGACGCGGACGCCGGGCGAAAATGGAAGGAAGGTGTCTATGTCCAGCTCGACGCTCCCCGAACGCGCTTCGCTCGAGTATCTGAAAAAACTGGCCAAGGATCGGTTGCGGGATCTCCGGCGGACTAACCCTCAGGCGAAGCTTGCCAGCGCTCTACTAGCCGTCGCGCGAGACCACGGCTTCTCCAGTTGGCGGGCCCTGAAGGCCGAAGTCGACAAGAGGCAGTCCAAGACCGTAGGCCTCTTCTTCGTGGCCTGTGCCGAGGGCGACGTTGAAGCCTTGCGGGGCTTGCTTGCGAACGATCCAAGTCTCGTTCGCGCCAGCGCCCCTGATTCGCCCTACCCCGGCTGGACAGGGCTTCACGAAGCCGCCAAGCGCGGACACCAGGACGCGGTGCGATGGCTGCTCCAGCACGGCGCGGATGCGAACGCGCGCGAAGCCGGAGACCATACTTATCCGCTGCACTGGGCTGTCGCCCAGGGACATCTTGAAATCGTGCGCGCACTGCTCGACGCAGGCGGCGACGCCCAAGGCTTTGGCGATGTGCACCTGCTCGACGTCATCGGCTGGGCGACGGTCTTCCATGAGGGAGACAACCCGAAGGTGCTGTCGCTCCTGCTCGAGCGCGGCGCTCGCCACCACGTCTTCTCGGCGATCGCCGCCGGCGACCTCGCCCTGATTCAAACGCTCGTGGAGCAGAACCCGGAGGCGCTCGATCGCCGTCTGTCGCGCTTCGAACAGAAGCAGAGCCCGCTGCATTTCGCCATGAGCCGGAAACGCTACGACGTCCTGGATCTCTTGATCGAGTTGGGCGCGGACCTGGAAGCTGAGGACATGTCGGGTCAGACCGCGCTGGCTGTCGCTATGCTGCGCGGTGATCGAGAGGCGATGAGCCGCTTGCACGCTGCCGGTGCGCAGCCGCCGAGGATGATCGCGCCGGCGAGCTTCAATACCAGCATGGCGAAGCTGGGTGACTCCATCAAGAAAGCGGTGCCGATGATTTATGTCCCGGACGTCGCCGCAGCCCTCGCCTGGTACGCGTCGATCGGGTTCAAAGAAATCGCGCGATACGAGGACGACGGCGTGGTGAACTTCGGCATGGTTTCTTTCGGAAAAGCCGAGCTCATGCTGAACATGCACGGCAAACCGGGCCCGCACGACGTAAGCCTCTGGTTCTACACCGATCAGGTCGATGAGCTCTACAGGCTTTTCAAGTCCCGGCAGCTCGAAGCCGCCCAAGCTGCCATCGAGGGACGGCCGGGTGATCAACAAGGGATCGAGTTCGCAGAGGACATCAACGATACTTTCTACGGAGTACGAGAATTCGGTATTCGTGATCTGAACGGCTACGTTCTGTACTTCGAACAGCCCTTGGAAAGGTAGGTCGCTCCGAGCCTGGCGCCGTCAAGCTCCGCGGCGCCCCTGGATCGGAAACGTCCTCTTCAGGAGACGGCCCGAGGATCGCCGCGGCCGCGGTGGTCCTGCCGTAACCCCTTTGTTTTCAGCTTTTTTATCCCGTGGCATCGGGCTTGCTTTGATATCTGGCGCCTACAAGGAGGAACCCACACCATGAAACGAACCAGTCTTATAACCGCCGCTCTCCTCGCCCTTCTGCTGGCGCCTGCCGCGCAGGCCCAGTACAACGGCTACCAGGGCCAGCAGGGCCAGGGCCCGGATCTTCGCTATCCCACCCGTGACAACGGCATCTACCCGGACTATGGCCACATGGACCGCGTGGCCTACCTGGCGCACCAGCTCGACGACACCGCCCGCTCCATCTATCGCCAGGCGTCGCGGAACAACCGCCGGCCGGACCCGTCCGAGGGCCAGATGCTGCAGGACCTCTCCAACCTCTACGGGAACGCCGCTCACTTCCACGACGAGGTGGAGGGAAACCGGCAGAACCCCCGGCACACGGCGAGGGACTTCGCCCGTCTCGAGCAGTCCTTCAACCAGTTGGGGGTGACGATGCAGTCCGTTCGCCCGCGCCCGTACGTCGAGCGCGGCATGCAGCAGATCTACAACCTGATGACCGAGCTCTCCCGCTACTACGGCGGCCACGGCTATGACCGCTGGGGCCATTACGGGCGCGACAACGACCGCCACGACCGGGACCGTGACAATCACGACAACCGCGACAACGGCTACCGGCCGCCTCCGCCCCCGCAGCACTAAATCTCCTCCGGCCCCTCTGGGGATTCACTCCAGGGGGCCTCCTCGGCTCACAACTTGCATCTTTCATCTCCCGTGGACGCGTAACCTAGCGGGAGAATCCTCATGAAAACGCACAATCCCAGCAAAAAGACAACGATGCTCGCCATCGTCGCAGCCTTCCTCGTCACCGGCGCTCTCGCGGCGCAGCCCCATGGAGACCAGCTCGTGGGCACCATCGCCAACATGGAAGGGGGCGGCACGGCCCCGGTGGTGATTCATATCGACCACTACTCGTCGGACCAGGAGGTCGCCAACCTGAAGAGAATCCTCGCCGACAAGGGCCCGGACGCTCTGCGCGACGCCCTTTGGGACCTCGAAGCGGGATATATCCGGATCAACGGCGGCCTGGGTTACCCCGTGGCCGTGGCCCGCTCGAAGCCGGAGTCTGACGGCGGCCGGGTCATCCGTCTGATGATCGACCGGCCGATCTCCTTTCGCGAAGCGGCCAACAACCTCCGCTCGATGGACTACCCCTTCAGCTACTTCGAGATCCACTTGGACCCCAGCGGCAAGGGCGATGGCAAGCTCATCGCCGCTGCCAAAGTGACGCTGGCCGGCAGCAACACCGTCGACATCGAGAGCCTGGGCGCCCAGCCGTTCAAGCTGCTCGACGTCCATTCCTCCCGGTAAAAGGGTGTTTGGAGAGTGCGGGGCTGTCCCCGGCCGCCGGGCCCCGGCCTGGTCCTCCGGACCGGGGTCTGGATCGTTCAGACCTAGGTCTGGGCCGTCGAGACCTCGGTCTATGTCACCCAGACCTTGGTCTGCATCGCCGAGACCACAATCGAGCCTCTCGATCCTGAGAACCGGACGATCCGTGTCCACCGGTGACCCGCCGGCTCCCGCCCCCCGCGAAGTTTCTCCCTACCCTCGCGATATTTCTATGAAAATTCGCGGGTTTCCTATGCGCCCTCGCGGGTTTCCGTCGCGCCCTCGCGAAGTTTCTCGGAAAACTCGCGAGTTTTCGTAGCACCCTCCCGAAGTTTCTCTCCACCCTCGCGGGTTTCCTATGAAACTCCGCGAGTTTCCTATGCACCCTCGCGAAGTTTCTCAGAAAACTCGCGGATTTTCGTCGCGCCCTCGCGAAGTTTTTTCGCCCCCTGGCGAGGGCCTTACGAAATCTCGCGAGGGAGAAGGTACCTGCATCTCCGAAAGGGAGGTTTCGAGGTACTATTGAGCTATGCAAGTCGCAACCGGAACCGTCGTGAACGGGAAGATCGTCCTGGAAGGTGTCTCTCTTACGGAGGGAGCGGTCGTCGCGGTTGTCACCCGCGGCGCTGACGAGGTCTTCTCCCTCACAGAGGCACAGGAGAACGAGCTTCTGGCTGCCATGGCCGAGATCGAGCGGGGTGAGTATGTCACCCTCGAAGAGTTGCTGCAGTCGTTGCCCAAGCACGGCTGAGCATGGCACTCCGGATCAAGATTTCCGCTCGAGCGGCCACTCAAATCCGCAAAGCAGCCGAGTGGTGGGTGCAGAATCGCCCTGCCGCTCCCGGCGCGATCGGCGCGGACTTCGGTGAAGCCGTCGCCCTTCTGGCCGAGCAGCCCGGAATCGGAGCAAAGTATGAAGGGGCACGAGCTCCGGGTGTCCGGCGCCTTTTTCTCGGCCGCGTTGGGTACTTCATCTACTACAAGGTTGAAAACGGCACTCTCCATGTGCTTGCGTTGTGGCATTCGAGCCGCGAGCACCAACCGGTGCTTTGAGCGAGTTGGCGCCGGTAAGTCCAGGTAGGCCGGGCGCGATCTCGCTACAATCCCCCTCCATGCGACCCCTCCGCACCCTCTCCACCGTGCTCGAAATGATCAAGGTCGAGCACACCCTGTTCGCCCTGCCGTTCGCCTTCCTCGGCATGCTCCTCGCCGCCGGGGGGTGGCCATCCTGGCACACAGTGCTCTGGATCGTCGCGGCGATGGTCGGGGCGCGCAGCGCGGCCATGGGCTTCAACCGCCTGGTGGACCGGAAGATCGACACTGCCAACCCGCGCACGGCGATGCGCGCCCTGCCGGCCGGCCTCGTCACTCCCGCCGCCGTGACGGTCTTCGTGGCCGCCAGTGCCGCCCTTCTCGTCCTGGCCGCCTGGCAGCTCAACCGCTTGGCCCTGGCCCTCTCGCCCGTGGCCCTCTTCATCCTCTTCCTCTACTCCTACACCAAGCGGTTCACCTGGGCCTCGCACCTGGTCCTCGGCCTCTCCCTGGCCGGCGCACCCCTTGGAGCGTGGATCGCCGTGCGGGGGGACGTAACCGCCACGCCGCTGATCCTCGCCGGCGTGGTGCTGACCTGGGTGGCGGGGTTCGACGTCCTCTACGCCCTGCAGGACGTGGAGTTCGACCGCGGCTCCGGTCTCTATTCCATCCCCGCCCGATTCGGTGTGGTGGAGGCGCTCTGGATCTCGGCCGCCCTCCACGCTGGCACCCTCGCCCTGCTCGCCCTTCTCCCCAGGATCTACCCGCCGGGGTTGGGCGCCTGGTATTGGGCGGGGTGGATCGGCTGCCTGCTGCTCCTCATCTACCAGCACTGGATCGTGCGCCCGGGCGACCTCTCGCGGCTGAACGCCGCGTTCTTCAACGCCAACGGCGCGCTGTCGGTCTGGCTCTTCACCGCGACGGCCCTTGATATACTCCTCTCGTGAGCACCGAGATTTCCCCCATCCGACCCGAGATCTTCCCCGCGCAGTTGCGCGAGATCGCCGTCAAGGTGCGCGACGGCGTCCGCCTGGACGCCGCCGACGCCCTGACGTGCCTATCGACACCCCACCTCCTCCACCTGGGCAAGCTGGCCGACACCGTCCGCCGGAGGATCAACGGCAACGTCACCTACTTCAACGTCAACCGGCACATCAACCCCACCAACGTCTGCGTCTACACCTACAACTGCAAGTTCTGCAGCTTCGCGGCCCTGCCGGGCGAGTCCCACGCCTGGGAGATGACCCACGAGCAGGTGTACGCCCACGCCGCGGACCAGGGGGGCAACTCCGTTACCGAGTTCCACATCGTCGGCGGCCTCCACCCGGACCTGCCCATGTCCTGGTACGAGGAGATGCTGCGAGGCTTGAAGGAGCGCTTCCCCAACGCCCACTTGAAGGCCTTCACCGCCATCGAGATCGGCTGGTTCGCCAAGCGCGAGAAGCTGTCCATCGAGGAGGTGTTGCGCCGGCTGCGGGACGCGGGGCTGGGGTCGCTCCCCGGCGGCGGCGCCGAGATCTTCCACCCCGAGGTGCGCGAGGTCATCTGCGACGGCAAGCTCGACGCCGACGAGTGGATCGAGGTCCACCGCACGGCCCACAAGATGGGGATCAAAAGCAACTGCACCATGCTCTACGGCCACGTCGAGCAGCCGGAGCACAAGGTGGACCACCTGCTGCGCCTGCGCGAGCTCCAGGACGAGACGGGCGGCTTCAACGCCTTCATTCCACTCGCCTACCACCCCGAGAACAACTACATGGGGCTCAAGTACCACACCACGGGCGACAGCGACCTGCAGCACATCGCCACCTCGCGGCTGGTGCTGGACAACATCCCCCACATCAAGGCCTACTGGGTGATGATCACCCCCAAGCTGGCCCAGGTGGCGCTGCGCTTCGGCGCCGACGACATGGACGGCACCATCGTGGAGGAGAAGATCTACCACATGGCGGGCGCCGGCACCTCGCAGCAGCTCAGCCGGCCGGAGCTGGAGCGGATCGTGCGCGAGGCGGGCTTCGTGCCGGTCGAGCGCGACACGCTGTACAACCCCATCGCGCCGCCGTCGCCCGCGGTCGCCGCGGCCGAATCCGGCGTGGCCCTCGCCTCTTGAAGCCCGAGGCGCTCGGTTTCCACTACCTGGCGGTCGACGGCCCCATCGGCGTCGGCAAGACCACCCTGGTGGAGATGCTGACCCGCCAGTTCGAGGGGGTGAAGATCCTCGAGGACGTGGACAACCCGTTCCTCGGCGACTTCTACAAGGACCGCCCCGGCGCCGCCTTCCAGACCGAGCTCTACTTCCTCCTCTCGCGCTACAAGCAGCAGCAGGACATCGGCCAGCGCGGCCTGTTCGACCGCGTCCTGGTCTCGGACTACACCTTCTGGAAGAACCGCATCTTCGCCTATCTCAACCTCTCGGACGACGAGCTGATGCTCTTCGACAAGCTCTACGCCCTCCTGGAGCCCCAGGTGCCGGTGCCCGACCTCGTCATCCACTTGGTGGCCGACGTCGATACCTGCATGGAGCGCATCCGCCGTCGCGCCCGGCCGGTGGAGAAGGCGATCTCGCCGCAATACCTGGCGGAGCTCATCGACGCCTACAACCACTACTACCATTACTACAGCCGCTCTCCCTTGCTGGTCGTCGACACCCGTCACCTGAACTTCCCCCAGCGGCCCGAGGACTTCGACGAGCTGATGCACCGTCTCTCGAAGCCCATCAAGGGGACGGAGTACTTTCAGCCGTTGGGATCGCGGTAGCCAGCGGGGGAATTAGCCAGGAATGAGCCAGAATAAGACCGGAATTGGAGTCGAATTGGAGTCCAATTGGAGCCTGTTGTAACTCATTGATTCGAAAGGCTCCAGGAAGAACCGCGACCATGCCCCCGTGACCGGACCAACTCCAATTGCTTGAGCAGTGCCAGGTCGTCTTTGACTTCCCAGTCCGCAGGCGATCCGTCCAAGCCCGCCCGGATCTCCCGCAACGCAAGGCCTCCTGGGCTGGCGGCCAGGAGAGCGAGGATCAGACGCTGCCGCTCGCTCAGGTTCCTCGCAACCCGCTGCGGCGGGACGTAGCGCGTGGGGAGGAACCTGACCGTCACACATCCGCCGATGTCCTCGATTTCCGGGCGAGGTAACCCGGCGGACAAGGCCAGCTCCGCCATCTTGAGAGTGCCACGTCCCCACGACTCGATGATTCCGCGACGGTAGAAGACGCTGGCGATGAGAGGATTCCAGGGGAGGGACTCGTGCGGCCCGAAGAGCGCCTCGGGCGTCAGTCCGAAGTGCAGAGTGCCGGAGGAGGTCACTTCGAGACGGTCGTCATAGATCGCGACCCCGACTGAGCCCCCGCCGATGGCATAGTCGCGATGGCAGAGGCGTTCGCCAGTGCCTCGCGCACCGCCAGCGGTGGGTACAGCGGCTCGTCCACCCGCGCGAGGTGCTCGGGAACTATCCGACTGGCGACCGGCACGTGATCGCGAAGGAAGCGCTCGGCGGCCAGCAGCAATTCGAAGGCGTTGCCGCGGAACTGTCGGTTGTCGCGGAACTCCGTCTTGTCGGTCCCAGCGAAGCGCGCCACACGCAACAAGCACTGCGGGAGCTCGGTGGCGAGCCGTTCGGCGCATCCGAACAGTACGAGTGCCGCCCGGAGCAGCGCACCCTTTTTCATCAGTCCGAGCCCGCGCAGGATCTCCTCCAACTCACGCGTGCCCGGATCCTCGGCGCGGCCGCGGCGGATAGCCTCCTCGAGAGTCCGGGTGATCTCGGCAGCGTCGAGGTCCGTCACCGACCAGCCCATAGCGGGCTCGTTCTCCCAGCGCTGCTCGCCGTGCACCCGTTCGAGCAGCATGCGGTTGTACTCGTCGCGCGACAGCGGCTGGCTCGTGTTGCCGACGCGCCGGTAGGCCTGCCCCCGGTAGCTGTAGGGGCGGTTCTGACCGGTGGAGACGCTGACGACCAGAACCTCGCGGCCGTTGCCCAGGGGCACACGATCGATGGTCGGAAAGGCAGGTGGATCGATGGCACGCAGCTCATGGGCGACCTCTTCAATGGTGTGATCGCTGACCTGTTGACCGACGACCCTCCCGTTCGCTTCGATGCCGAACAGCACCCGCCCGCCGCGGTGGTTCAGCATGGCGCAGAGGGTGCGTGCCGCCTCGCGGCGTTCGCCCGTGGTGCGCTTGAGCTCCAGCGTCTCGGACTCACCGGCGGCGGCCCAGGCGGAGATCTGGTCGGGTGTCATGGGGCGCGCTCCGTTGTACGCTCTCTGGGTACGGTCCGATCGTGGCCACTGCCGGGGTGCCATTCTCTCAACGCTGCATTGACAAAGCCAGCCGCAACGGCGAGAATCTTCACACCGCTTGGATCCCGCTGACGCGGGACCGAGACGGATGCTCAGCGCCCCCTGCGGCGCGGCCCGGCGCGCGAGGGCCTGATCCCCCGGCGGGGACAGCCACCTCGCTCCAGCGCACGACAAGCCGCGTACCCGCGGGCCTGCCAACGGCCCTTCCGTCTGGAACAAGCGGAAGGGTTTTGTCTTTTCTGGCCTCAGAAAGGAGAGTTGGCAATGGCTGGAGAACCGAAGACCGTCACGGTTCCCTGGGTGGCAGGGGCTCCCGAGCGCGGCGACCATCTCGTCATGGTCACCGCCTACGATTTCCCGCAGGGGAAAACGGCCGACGCGGCCGGAGTGGACGTCGTCCTGGTGGGCGACTCGCTCGCCATGGTGGTGCTGGGCCACCCGGACACGCTGTCGGTCACCATGGACGAGATGATCCATCACACCCGGGCCGTCCGCCGGGGCGTCAAGCGCGCCCTGCTGGTGGCCGACATGCCCTACGGCTCGTTCCACCTGGGAACGGAGCAGGCGGTGGGCAACGCCATCCGCTTCGTCAAGGAGGCCGGAGCGCAGGCGGTGAAGATCGAGGGCGCCCGGCCCGAGATCGTCGCCGCCATGACGGCGGCCGAGGTGCCGGTGATGGCCCATCTGGGCCTCACGCCGCAGTCGGTCCACCGCTTCGGCGGCTTCAAGGTCCAGGGACGGGACGAGGCGGCGCGCCGATTCATCCTCGACGCCGCCGAGCAGGTGGAGGCCGCTGGCGCCTTCTCCCTGGTGCTCGAATGCGTGCCCACCGATCTCGCGGCCGAGGTCACCCGGCGCCTCTCCATCCCCACCATCGGCATCGGCGCCGGCGCGGGGTGCACGGGGCAGGTGCTGGTCTACCACGACCTGCTGGGACTGGAAGAGCGGATCGCGCCCCGCTTCGTGCGGCGCTACGCAGAGCTCGGCCTGCTCTCCCGCGAGAGCATCGCCCGTTTCGCCGACGACGTCCGTGCCGGGCGCTTCCCTGCAAAGGAAGAGAGCTACGGCGGGGGCGGCCCGCGGCCGGTGGCGGAGCTTGAGCCGGCGAAACTCTACGGCTGATGCGCACCGCACGGACGAAGGACGAGCTGCGCCACCGGGTGGAAGCCTGGCGGCGGGAAGGGGCGAGGATCGGCTTCGTGCCTACCATGGGCGCGCTGCACGAGGGGCACCTGTCCCTGGTGCGGATCGCCCGCGAGCGGGGAACGCGCGTGGTGGCCTCGGTGTTCGTGAATCCGACCCAGTTCGGGCCGAACGAGGACTTCAACCGCTACCCTCGCCAGCCGGAGAAGGACGCGAAGATGCTGGAGGCCGCCGGCTGCGACCTCCTGTTCCTCCCTTCCGTGGAGACGATGTACCCGCCGGGCAATGCCACGTTCGTGGAGCCCGCCGGTGCCGCGCTCGGGCTCGAAGGGGCCTGCCGCCCCGGGCACTTCCGCGGCGTGGCCACCGTCGTCCTTTCGCTGCTCAACCTGGTGCAGGCCGACTTCGCGGTGTTCGGCGAGAAGGACGCGCAGCAACTCGCGGTGATCCGGCAGATGGTGCGGGACTTCCATCTGCCGGTCGAGATCGTTCCGGGGCCGACCGTCCGCGAGGCGGACGGTCTCGCCATGTCCTCCCGCAACGCCTATCTCTCGCCGCAGGAACGGCAGGCCGCGACGGTGCTCTACCGATCGCTTTCGGCGGCGGCGGTCATCGCCACGGGCGAGCGCCGGGGCGACGAGGTGCGGCGGCGGCTGCGGGAGGTGCTGGAGTCCGAGCCGGCCGCCAAGGTCGAATACGCCGAGGTAGTGGACGCGGAGACCTTCGCTCCGGTCGAAACATTGCAGGGCAACCTGGTGCTCCCCCTGGCCGTGCGGATCGGGGGGACGCGACTGATCGACAACATTCGGCTGGCGGTCGAGAACCCGGCCGCCGGAAGGTAATACTGGAAGGTGATACGGATATGAAGCGGACACTCTTGAAGTCGAAAATCCACCGCGCCACGGTGACGGACGCCAACCTCGACTACCAGGGATCGGTGACCATCGATCCCGTGCTCATGGCGGCGGCGGACGTCGTGCACCACGAGCGGGTGGAGATCTACAACTGCACCAACGGCGAGCGCTTCGCAACCTACGCCATCCCCGGCACCCCGGGGAAGGGCGAGATCGTCATCAACGGCGCCGCCGCGCATAAAGCGGGGACAGGCGATATCATCATCCTCGCCACCTACGCCGACTACGAGGACGCCGACTGCCGCGCTCACCAGCCGTCGCTCGTCTTCGTGGATACCAAGAACCACATTCTCATCCAGGGCCACGAACGGGTGGACGAGGCGGTCCTGGCAGGAGCGTTATGAACGGCAGAACCCGCGTCACCCTCGCCTTCGCCGCGGCAGGCCTGTTGACCCTGGCCTGCCTCGGCTCCTCGGCAGCCCCCGGACACCGCCACCCGAAGCCGGGCTCCATCCAGGTCCCCTTCACGACCCTCGTCCAGCGCTCCATTCCCGGCCAGCCGGGAGCCCAGCTCCGGCAGGTGGTTCAGGACGCCAACACGTGGAGAGATCTCTGGTTCAACCTCCGCGAGAGGGACAGCGGCGTTCTCTCCCACCAGCAGCCGGTGGTCGATTTCGAGAAGAACATGGTGATCGTCGCCGCCATGCCCACCCAGAGCTGCGTCTCCAAGGTGACCATCCGGGGGATCACCCACCCGCCAGGAGCGCTGGTGGTCGACCTCCTCGAAGCGCCGCCGGCGCCCAACTGCGTCTGCATGGTCTCGCAACGGCCCATCCACGCCGTCACCGTGCCTCGAACCACGGACCCGGTGCGCTTCGTGGTCACGCAGGGAGTGACCGCCTGCGGCGGGCGGGGCTGAACCATGCTTTCCCGAGACCTCTTGCGCGACGATCCAGAGAAGGTCCGCCGCGGCTTGGCAAACCGGAAGGCGGACCTGGCGCCGCTGGACACCTGGTTGCGGCTCGACGCCGAGCGCCGGGCCATTCTGGTGGAGGGGGAAGAGCTCAAGCACCGGCGCAACGAGGCCAGCCGCGCCATCGGCGAGGTCAAGAAGCAGGGCGGTGACGCCTCCGAACAGATCGCCGCCGTGGGGCAGGTCAAGTCCCGCATCGAAGAGCTGGAGCTGCGCATCGCCGCCATCGATCCGAAGCTGCACTCCATCGAGCTGCGCCTGCCCAATCTGCCGCACGCCTCCGTTCCCATCGGTAAGGACGAGACGGACAACCGCTGCGAGCGGACCGTGGGCATTCCCCGCGAATTCGACTTCGCGCCCAAGGCCCACTGGGACCTGGGGCCCGAGCTCGGCATCCTCGATTTCGAGCGCGGCGCCAAGCTCACCGGCGCCCGCTTCACCGTCTATTTCGGCGCCGGCGCCCTGCTCGAACGGGCGCTCATCAGCTTCATGCTGGACGTCCACACCCGCAGCCACGGCTACACCGAGGTTCTGCCGCCGTTCATCGTCAACCGCGACACCCTCGTCGGCACCGGCCAGCTTCCGAAGTTCGAGCAGGACCTCTTCCACCTGGAAGGCCATCCGTACTACCTGATCCCCACCGCCGAGGTGCCGGTCACCAACATCCACCGCGACGAGACGCTCGACGAGGCCGTGCTGCCCGTCCGCTACACGGCCTACACCCCCTGCTTCCGCAGCGAGGCCGGCTCCTACGGCAAGGACGTCCGCGGTCTCATCCGCCAGCACCAGTTCAACAAGGTGGAGCTGGTGCAGCTCACGACGCCCGAGACGAGCTACGAGGCCCTGGAGGAGCTGACCGGCCACGCCGAGGTCATCCTGCAGCGGCTGGAGCTCCCCTACCGGGTGATGACGCTCGCCACGGGAGACATGGGTTTCGGCGCGGCCAAGACCTACGACCTCGAGGTCTGGCTGCCGGGCCAGCAGGCCTACCGGGAGATCTCCTCCTGCAGCAACTGCGAGGACTTCCAGGCCCGGCGGGCGAACCTTCGCTACCGTCCCGCGGCGGGAGGCAAGACGCGCCTCCTCCACACCCTGAATGGCTCCGGCCTGGCGGTGGGCCGCACGCTGATCGCCATCCTGGAGACCTACCAGCAGGCGGACGGCTCGGTGGTGATTCCGGAGGCCCTGCGCCCCTACACCGGGGGGCTGGAGCGGATTACCGCCAGGAAGTAAGCTGTTGCAATCCCCAAGGAGGGGTGGCTGAGCGGTCTAAAGCAGCGGTCTTGAAAACCGCCGGTCGTTCACGCGGCCCGTGGGTTCGAATCCCACCCCCTCCGCCATTTTCCGTCGTGCTCTTCGAACGTCGAAACAAATTTGCAGAACGATGTCGATTTCCAGCATGCTCGTTCGTCGTCCCAATGAGACGCCAATGGGGCCGGCTCAAATTCAAATAAGGAGGCAGACGATGCGGGTTATGGTGTTCGCAAAAGCTACTGAGGGCATGTCGTTAGGAGAGCCCACGCCGGAGGCGCTCGAGGCGTTCGCTGCAATGGACCGGTACACCGAGGAGTTGGTCAAGGCTGGCGTCTTCGTGGCCGCCGCCGGTCTCAAGAACGACGCCCAGTCCAAGCGCATCGTCTCTGATGGCTCCAGTCGCACGGTCATCGACGGGCCGTTCGCCGAGAGCCGCGAGCTCATCGTCGGCTTCTCGATCTGGGAGGTCAAGGACATGGACGAGGCGATGGCCTGGGCGAAGCGCGCGCCCACCTTGCCGGGCGAGATGGAAATCCGACCGTTCTACGAGGCGGCGGATCTGGCCGAATTTGTGACGCCCGAGGAGCTTTCGACGCCTCGTGACGGAGAGCGCGGGAAGCTCGGCGTCGCCTGATACCGCCGGCTGGAGCGGCTTGTCTCCCCTGCGGTCTTGGCCGAAAATGGGGTGTGACCGCAGGCGAAACGCACCGGGCGATCGAAGCGACCTTTCGCATTGAACGGGCCAGGCTCATCGCGGGCCTGGCCCGCATCGTGCGGAATGTCGATCTTGCCGAGGAGCTGGCGCAGGACGCGCTGGTCGTCGCCCTGTCCGAGTGGCCGAGGAGCGGCGTTCCTGCCAAGCCGGGAGCCTGGCTGATGGCCGTCGCCAAACGTCTCGCCGTCGACGGCTTCCGGCGCGACAAGATGCGCGAGCGCAAGCACCAGGAGATTGCGCGGACGCTGGACGAGACGTGCGACGACGCGGCCGAGGCGATCGAAGCGGCCATGGACGATGATCTCGGCGACGAGCTGCTGGGCCTCATCTTCACGGCCTGCCACCCCGTGCTGTCGCCCGACGCGCGCGCGGCGCTCACCCTCAAGGTGATCGGCGGCCTGACGACGGACGAGATCGCCCGCGCCTTCCTGTCGAGCGAGGCCGCGATCGCGCAGCGTATCGTCCGCGCGAAGAAGGCGATCGCAAAGGCCGGATTGACCTTCGAGGTGCCGCGGGGCGCCGAACGGGCGGCGCGGCTGCCCTCGGTGCTCGAGGTCATCTACCTCATTTTCAATGAAGGCTACGCGGCCACGACGGGCGACGACCTTGTCCGGCCGGGCCTGTGCCTGGAGGCGCAACGGCTCGGCCGCATGCTGGCCGGGCTGATGCCCGAGGATGCCGAAGTGCTCGGCCTCCTGGCCCTGATGGAGCTCCAAGCGTCGCGCCTCAGGGCGCGCACCGGGCCGGATGGCTCCTTTGTACCGCTTACGGAGCAGGATCGCTCGCGCTGGGACCAGCTCTTGATCCGCCGAGGCCTCGACGCGTTGGCCCGCGCCGAAGCGCTGGGCGGCGACGGCCCCTATGTGCTGCAA
>JBAPYB010000135.1:0-19209 GCA_049284515.1 Thermoanaerobaculia bacterium | reverse complement strand
GGCCTTCGGGCTGGCGGTCATCGTCGGCAGCACGATTGGCGTGGGTATCCTGCGCACGCCGGGGCTCGTGGCGGGGCACCTGCGGAGCCCATCCGCGATTCTGATCGCCTGGACGGTCGGCGGCGTCTATACCTTGCTCGGGGCGGTGTGCCTGGCCGAGCTGGGCACGATGTTGCCGCAGGCGGGCGGGTATTACGTGTATGCGCGGCGCGGGTTCGGCGACTGGGTGGGCTTCGGCGTCGGATGGACGGACTGGCTCACCTACGGCACGGTGCTCGCCTACGTCACGATCGGTCTCGCCGAGTTCAGCGGCGTGGTGGTGCCCGCCGCCGCGGGCTGGGTGCGGCCGATCGCCATCGTCACGCTCCTCGCGATGGTGGCGCTCCAATGGGCGGGCCTGAAGGTCAGCGCGTGGTTCCAGGAGTGGGCGACGGCGGTGAAGTTCCTCGCGTTTCTCGCGCTCGTCGCGGCCGCGTTCACCATGGGTCCCAAGGGCGGCGGGGCTCTTCATGCACCGGCAAACGCGGCCGGCCTCACGTTCTCGGGCGTCATCCTCGCGTTACAGGCCGTCGTCATCGCCTATGGCGGCTGGCAGAGCGCGCTCTACTTTACGGAAGAAGATCGCGATCCCTCGCGCAACCTTCCCCGCGCGATGATCGGCGGGGTCGTTTCGGTAACCGTCGTGTATCTGCTCGTGAACCTCGCGCTGCTGGCCGTGTTGACCCTTCCGGAGCTCGCGAAGTCCACGCTGCCGGGCGCGGACGCGGCGGCGATCGTCGCCGGCGACCGCGGAAAGCAGCTCATCACGGTGCTCTCGGTGATTTCGCTCCTGCCGCTGCTCAATGCGATCCTGATGATCGGCACGCGCATCCTGTTCGCGATGGGGCGCGACGGGCTCGTCCCGCGGCGCACGGCGTCGGTCAACGCGGGCGGCACGCCGGACGTCGCGACCCTGATCACGACCGGCGTGGCGGTTCTCCTCATCGCGTCCGGCACCTTCCAGAACCTCATCGCGCTGGCGTCGGTCTTCCTGGCCGTGAACTACTGCGTCTGCTGTCTCGCGCTCGTCGTGTTGCGCTGGCGAGAGCCCGAGGCCGACCGGCCGTTTCGCGCCTGGGGATATCCCTGGTCGGCCGCCATCGTCGTCGCGGGCGCGATCGTGTTTCTTGCCGGCGTGCTCGTCAACGACACGGCGAGCGCGGTGAAAGCGGCCGGATTGCTGGCCGTGGGGCTGGTTGGGCGGGTGCTGGCAGGCAAATTGGGAGAGCCTTCAAAAGAGCTGTGAGCCGCCCGCCCCCTTCTCCACCTTCGCCTCCCCTGTTCGCCTGGGGGCGGAGGGAGTATGATTTTCCCCGCAACTGGAATCGAGGTGCACGAGGTGGTCTCGGTGGGGAGAATCGAGGCTCTGGCGGGCGCCGCGGAAGTGTTGAGCAGCCCGCGTGGCGCCAGCTTTCGCTCCTTCTCGAACACGGACGCGGGCTCCTCGGTCTCGACGAGCTTTGCGTGCTCGTCCGCAATCGATCGTCCGGCGGGCGACTCAATCGCGCCGCGCGGGCTGTGCGCAGCGGCGCCCCGCCGCATTCCGAGGCGGCTGAGGCAGACCTCGTCGTGCCGTTGCTGGAGCTTTGGGATCGCGGCGGCCAGGGTGCTCCACCGCCCGCCCACTCGGTGGCGTTACCGGTCCGTGTGCATGGCGCCGTGCAGGGGGCCTTGGTGGCGCACACGGCAGGCGCGCCGCTCTCCGACGAAGACTCTGCGACTCTCCTGGCCTATGCCGCCTTGGCGGCTCCCCTGGTCGCCGCTCTCGGCGAGGAGGACGCGGCCGGCCGCTCGCGGCTCGACCGGTTGTCCGAGATCGCTCGCGTCGTGGGGGCCGGGGGCGACGCGCGGACGCTCCTGCGGGAGGTTTGCCGGACGACAGCGCGATTGTGCGCAGCCGACCGGTGCGCGGTCTTCTTGTGGAATGCCACGACCGGCGAGGTCACCCCGGCGACGTCGCAGATGGTCCAGCACCACGTTGAGCCCGAGGCCTGGGAACGGTTCAAACAAATGGGGCGCCGCCGCATCGGCGAGATGCCGTTCGTCGACGCCGTGGCCCGCAGCCGCCGGCCCCTGGCGATCGCGGACGCCCGGGGATCGGAGCTGGTGCATCAGGAGTGGGTCACCGCCTTCGGGTTGAAGTCGCTTCTGGGCGTGCCGCTGATCTCCGGTGACCAGGTGTTCGGAGTCCTGGTGTTGGACAACATCTCCGACGGCCGCCCGTTCACCCCGGAGAGCATCGAGCTTGCTGCTGCCGCCTCCGAGTACGTGGCGAGCGGGCTCGAGCGCGCCCTCTTGCTCGAAGAGATGAAGCATCGCCTGAAACGGACGCAGGCGAGCCTGGAGATCGCCCGCGCCCTCGGCTCCGCTCGCGAGCTCAAACCGATCCTCAACGAGATCTCGCAACTGGCCGCCCGGGCGTGCGACATGGATCGTTGCTCGATCTATCGCTGGCGGCAAGGGCGGTTGATCCCCACGACCTCGCAGTTCCGCGACGGGCAGACCGACGAGGCGCTGTGGCGGTTGTTCAAGGGGCTCGGCGCCCTGCAGGTGGAGGAGTTTCCGGCTTTCGCCGAGGCCTTCCGCACGCGGACTCCCGTCGTCGTCAACGAGCCGGCGTCCGAATGGCTGCCGGTGAAGCTCCGGCGGCTCGGCCTTCAGGAGTTTCTGGTGGTGCCGCTGATTCGGCAGGACGAGGTGATCGGGGCGATGGCGCTCGACAACGTGGGGCCGCGGCCCCGGCCCGTCAAGCCGCTCCAGGTGGAGATGGCCACCACGATCGCAAGCCAGGTGGCCCTCGTCGTCGAGAACGCCTCGCTGCAAGAGGAGACGCGCCGGCGCCTCGTGGAAGCACAGGCGGCGAGCCGTGCCAAGAGTGAGTTCCTGGCCAATGTCAGCCACGAGATCCGCACTCCGCTCAACGGCGTGATCGGTATGTCGGAGCTCCTCCTCACTGCGGATCTCCCCGCCGATTTCCGCGAGCCCCTGGCGGTCATCAAGACCTCGGCGGATACGCTGCGGGGCCTGATCGACAACATTCTCGACCTGTCCAAGATCGAAGCCGGCCAACTGACCCTCGAACGGCTGGATTTCGATCCTGCCGACGTACTCGACCAGGTGGTCCGCCTGCTGTTGCCGCTGGCGCGGGAGAAAGGCATCGAGCTGCGGCTGGACGTCGCCGCCGGTGTCCACGGCAGGCTCAGCGGCGACGCGGCACGGTTGCGGCAGGTCCTGCTCAACCTGGTGGGCAACGGGATCAAATTCACCGCCCAGGGCTCGGTCAGCCTCCGGGTCGAGCCGGCGGAGATCGTGGGGCGCGGCTGTGCGCTCCGCTTCACCGTCCGGGACACCGGGATCGGCATCGCCCCCGAGGCCCAGGCGCGGCTGTTCGAGCCGTTCACCCAAGCCGACTCCTCGATCACCCGCCGCTATGGAGGAACCGGCCTGGGTCTCGCGATCACCGGCCGATTGATCGAGCTGATGGGAGGAACGATCGATCTCGAAAGCACGCCGGGCGAAGGCTCGACGTTCCGGTTCGTCCTGCCCTTCGACGTCTCCCGGGAGCCGGCCGCAACCGCGCCAGCCGTCGATCCGCGGGCTCCGCTGGAGGCGCTGCGCGCGCGCTTCCGCATCCTCCTGGCCGACGACAACGAGATCAATCGCATGGTTGCCGCGCGCCAGCTCGAGGTTCTGGGTTATCGCTTTTTGGCGGTGGACGACGGCCAGGAGGCGGTGACCGCTTTCTCGCGCGAGCGTTTCGACGCCGTGTTGATGGACTGCCGCATGCCGGTGATGGATGGCTACGAGGCGACGCGCTGCCTGCGGCTTCAAGCCCAGGGCCGCGACGTACCGATCATCGCGGTGACCGCCTCGGCCCTGAAAGAGGACGTCGAGCTCTGTCTCGCAGCAGGGATGAGCGACTACCTGGCGAAGCCGATCCAGCTCTCCGACCTGGCGGCCATGCTCGACCGCTGGCTGCTGTGAGCCCTGCTGAAGAGTAGGGTACCGGCGCTACGAAACGGAGACGCCGGCCGGATGAGGGGCTGTCTTTCTTGCCTCTGTTGTGGCAAGTTATTGAGAACCCCGGAGATCCGTGATGCCCGATGCCAGTCCTGCCAGGATTCTGCCTCCGCCCAAGCGGCGTCCGCCGTACCGTAACCTTCGGGTCTATGCGTTCGATCCCAGCCTGAACTGGCGGCTCGAGACGGCGGTCATCAACCACATGATCCTCCGGGTGCCGTGGGAGGAGCTGACGCCGGGGCCGAAGGGTGAGTATCTGGAGGTGGTGGACGTCGATCCGGCAAGCGGCTGCTGCTACGCGCCGGTGGATCTCGACCATCCCTACGTGCTCGCCCAGAACGGGCTCGATCCCTCCGAGGGCGATCCCCAGTTCCATCAGCAGATGGTCTACGCCGTCGCGATGACCACCATCCGCAACTTCGAGCGGGCCCTGGGGAGGCGCGCCCTCTGGTCGCAGGCCGACAAGGACCAGGGCTTCCAGTTCGTGCGGCAGTTGCGCATCTATCCTCACGCCATGCGCGAGTCCAACGCCTACTTCGATCCGCACCGGAAAGCCCTCCTCTTCGGCTATTTCCCGGCCGCGGCGGAAGGGCGCAATCTCCCCGGAGGCGTCGTTTTCACCTGCCTGTCGCACGACGTGGTGGCCCACGAGACCACCCATGCCCTGCTCGACGGCCTGCACCGGCGGTTCATGGAGCCCACCAACGTCGACAGCCTCGCCTTCCACGAGGGCTTCGCGGACATCGTCGCATTGTTCCAGCACTTCTCTTTTCCGGCGGCATTGCGCGATCAGATCCGGAAGACGCGGGGCGACCTGGCGCGCCAGAGCCTGCTGGGGGAGCTCGCGCAGCAGTTCGGCCAGGCCATCGGCCTGTACGGCGCCTTGCGCGACGCCCTGGGCGAGGTCGACCCGAGGACGAAGGAGTGGCGGCCGAAGGAGCCCAATCCGACGGATCTCGCCCGTCTCCGTGAGCCTCACGCCCGCGGCTCCATCCTGGTGGCGGCGGTGTTCGACGCCTTTCTCTCCATCTACAAGACGCGTATTGCCGACCTGCTGCGCATCGCCACCTACGGCACCGGTGAGCTCCCCAAGGGGGACATCAACTCGGACCTGGTGGACCGGCTGGCGCGGGAGGCGTCGTCTACCGCCCGGCACGTCCTCAACATGTGCATCCGCGCCCTCGACTATTGCCCGCCGGTGGACCTCAGCTTCGGCGATTATCTGCGGGCCCTGGTCACCGCCGACCGCGACCTGGTGCCGGACGACGACCGCGGCTACCGCATCGCCATCGTCGAGGCCTTCCGCCGCCGCGGCATCTATCCCCAGGGGGTGCGCAGCCTGTCAATCGAGAACCTCTGCTGGGCGACGCCGACGGGCGACGCGGCGCAGGCGCTCCGGGAGCTGCTGCCGTTCGTCGACAGCGTGCGCGGCTCCGCCCATCACGGCTGGTCGCTCTCGGGCGACCGCCAGAAGATCCGGGAGGAGATGGAGGTGCGCGCCCGCGCCGTCCACCAATGGCTGCTTTCGGACAGCGGCCGGACGGTGGCCCGGCTGTTGGGGCTGTCGCTTGGGGACAATGCGTCCCATTCCATCGAGAGAGAGAACGGCGTGCCGAAGGTCGAGGTCCATTCGGTGCGGCCCGCCCGCCGGCAGGGGCCGGACGGCCAGGCGCTGACCGACCTGGTCATCGAGGTCACCCAGAGGCGGCGCGGCTATATCGACTCCGTGCTCCAGGAGCAGGTCGACAAGGGGCTCAAGAACCCGCCGCCGCGGGAGGACTTCTGGTTCCGGGGCGGCTGCACGCTGCTGGCGGACCTGGAGCACCGGGAGGTGCGCTACCTCATCGGCAAGGACATCGAGAGCCCCGGCCGGCTGGCGGCCCATCGCACTTTTTACCAGGAGCCGTCGGACGGCTCGCTGCGCGCCACCTACTTCGGCGATCCTCGCCGCCAGGCGCCGGCTGAGCCGTACGCCATGCTCCACCGCTCGGCCGAGGAGGCGCCATGAGCGGCGAGGCGGCGGCGAAGATGACCGCGCCGGACGCCGGCGTCACGGTGCGCATGTACCGGCAGGGGTTGGGCGACTGTTTTCTGCTGGCTTTTCCCACCCGTGGCGGCGGCCGGCCCTGCTACGTGCTGATCGACTGCGGGGTGCTGTTGGGCACCGAGAACGCGGCGGAGAAGATGAAGCAGGTGGCGTCGAGCCTGCACGAGGCCACCGGCGGCAAGATCGACGTCCTGGTGGCGACTCTCCAGCATTGGGATCACGTCTCGGGTTTCCAGCAGGCGAAAGAAGTGTTCGATCAGATCGAGATCGGCCAGGTCTGGGCGGCCTGGACGGAGGACCCGAACGATCCCGTGGCCCATCGTCTGCGCGACCGGCGGGAGGCCTCGGTGCGTTGGTTGCACGCGGCGGCGGAGGGATTGCGAAAGGGCGGCGACGAGGACAGCGCCAGCTCTGTCGAGTCAGTTCTCGGGTTCTTTGGTGAGCTGGAGAAGGATGGGCGCCCCGCCACCCTTCAGCAGGCCATGGCCTACGTCCTCGGACGAGGCAATCCGCCGCGCTATTGGCGCCCCGGCGACCGGCTGGAGCTACCCGGCGTGGACGCCGCCCGCGTCTACGTCCTCGGCCCCCCCCGGATCGAGAATGTCGCGCGGCCGGCCGATCCCACCGAGTCTTCGTTCGGCGTGGCCGCATTGGCTGCCGGGTCCACCCTGGATCTGGGGGAGGAGGAGCTCAAGACCCTGAGCCTCCCATTTGATGCGGAGTTCCGCATTCCTCTGGCGGATGCCCGGCAGGACGCGTTCTTTCAGGAGAGCTACTTCGGCGTGGCGGGTCAGCCCAGCGAGCACCAGATGGCCTGGCGGCAGATCGATACCGAATGGCTGACCTCGGCAAGCCACTTCTCCTTGCAGCTCGACAGCGAAACCAACAACACCAGCCTGGCCCTGGCTGTCGAGCTGGTGTCCAGCGGCAAGGTGCTGCTTTTCGCCGCCGATGCCCAGGAGGACAACTGGCTCTCCTGGCACAAGCTGCAATGGCCACGAGAGGGCGAGCCCGGCGGTCCGGATCTCCCGGGTGATCCGGTCACCGTCGTGGAGCTCCTGCATCGCACGGTCCTCTACAAGGTGGGGCACCACGCGAGCCACAACGCCACTCTGGAGGCCGGCGGCCTGGAGCTGATGACCGACCCCGAGCTCGTGGCCATGATTCCGGTGGACGAGGCCATGGCCCACAAGCCCAAGGGAGGCAATCCCGCCGGCTGGGACATGCCGTTCGCACCGCTCCTTCAGAGTCTTCTCGAGAGGGCGAAGGGCCGTGTCCTGCGGGCGGACTCGGGGGCCCCGCCACAGTCGCCGCGGCTCAGCCCTGAAGAGTGGAAGGACTTCGAGAAGCGCTACACCATCACTCCGGACTACGTCGAGCTGACGATCGTCGATCCGGATCCCCGGCAGCGGGGGAAACGGAAGTAGGGCTCTCATCACTCCGGCCCCGCGGCCGGCTCGGCGAGCGGCACATCGGGAATTTCGCTCTCCAGGTTGCGCAGGCGCGGGTTGAGGGCGGAGAAGCCCACCGTGATCAGGGAGAGGATTCCGAGACCGATGAACATCAAGCCGATGCCGCGGCCGGGGGCGATGCCCAGGAAGTGGCCGAGGGCGGTGCCGTCCAGCTTACCGCCGGGGAGGAGCAGGGGGTTGAAGACTTTGTCCGCCAGGGGCCCTGCCAGCAGCGCCGCCAACGGCATCGAGCTGGCCGAGATCATGGCGGACACGGCGAAGACCCGGCCTTGAACGGCCGAGGCGACCTTGGTCTGCAGGATCGTCTGCGAGCTGGCCAGGGCAAAGGGAACGGCGAGCATGAAGGCGAACGACGCCAGGGTGATGAGGGGGATGCTGGGCCGTGCTCCGCCCAGGAACAGGATCAGGGACTGCAGGACGATCACCCCGAAGATGGTCATCACCCGGTGCTTGGGAACGCCCCAGAGGGTCACCACCAGCCCGCCGACCAGGACGCCGACGGCAGCGACCGAGCTGACCGTGCCCAACTCGACCCGCGTCGCGAAGCTGAGAACGAGAGGCGTGAGCAGCACTTGCACCATGCCTATCGAGAAGTTGGACACGCCGAAGAGGACGAGCAGGGCGACCAGGCCCTGCCGCCCCTGCAGATAACTCCAGCCGAAGGCCAGGTTCGCCAGCACCGAGCGCCGCACGGCGGCTCCTTCCAGAGGCGGCGGGCTCGGGATACGGATAAGGAGGGCCGCGGTCACGGCGGCGAGATAGGTGACGGCGTCGAACAGCGCGACGCCCTGGTAGCCGATCCAGCCGATGAGGACCGCGGCGATCAACGGGCCCAGGATCTGGGAGACCGCCCGCCCGGTCTGGGTGAGACCGCTCGCCCGCGCCAGGTGCTGGCGGCCCACGAGCAGGGGCACGGACGCCGACAGGGCGGGTCCCTGGAAGGTGAAGAACGCCGCCATCAGCGCTTCGATGGGGTAGACCATCCAGAGCTGCATGCGCCCCGTGAAAAAAAGCAGGGCCAGTGCCGCGGTGATGACGGCCGAACCCAGGTCGGCGAGCAGGATGACTTTGCGGCGGTCCCAGTGGTCGGCCACCGCGCCGGCCACCGGCGACAGCAGCAACAGGGTGACGGTCCCCACGAAGTAGACGAGGGCGAAGCGGGTGGTGGAATGAGCCTTCTCGAAGACCCAGACGCCGAGGGAGAAGTTGCCTACGGCGGTGCCGGCGGCGGAGACGAACTGGCCGGCCCAGAGGATGAGGAAGCCCCTCATCCCCGGGGAATCGCTGCGGGTCGTCAAACGGTTGAGTCTCCTGAGAAGGGACGGCTTTGCCATCCCGGGGTCGAAGCGAGCCGTCCGCGTATCTACAGTGCGGTGCCGCCCCAATGCGGGACACCGGGCGGCGACGGCCGGAGTGCTAAGATCGGCCCGTTTCGCCTGGAAGGCTTGCCGCCATGTCCCCCCAACCGTCCGATCTCTGGTTGCCCCTCGCCCTGTTCGTCTTCTTCGGCCTGCTCAGCGTCGTTGGCGCCTATCTGGCCCTCAACGCTCTGCGCGGCCGCCGGGCGGCGATCCTCGGGTCCGTGGCGACCGCCGGATTCTTCGCCCTCCTTCTGGTGGTGGTGCTGGTCCTGATGATCAACGCCGGCCTGGTTCACTGACCTGCCCCGAAGAGCCGTAGAATCGCCGCGCGATGTCCGATTCCGAAATTGATTCCGAGCCCGAGCTCGATCTCGAGCCGCTGGTCACCATCGAGACCTTCTCGTCGCCCTGGCAGGCACAGCTTGCTCGCGCCTGCCTGGAGTCCGAGGGCATCCATGCCATCGTCGCCGACGAGCACTTCTACCGTCTCTATGGCGCCCTCCCCGGCACCATGGGCGGCGTCAAGCTCCAGGTCCGTCCCCAGGAGGCGCAGCGGGCGTCCGAGCTGCTGCGCAACCGCCAGCCCATTCCGGAGATCTACCTGGTGACCGAGGACGACCTGCGCTCCGGTGTGGTACCCGAGCCCGAGGAGCCCGAGAGCCTGGTCACGGTGGGCCGGTTCGCCACCCCATGGGAAGCTCACCTCGCCCGCACGCTGCTCGAATCCGAGGGGATCGACGCCTGCGTCCTGGAAGAGCGCCTGCCGCCGGTCAATCTGCTCACCAACACGCCTCTCGCGCTGAACCGCGTCGAGGTCCACCCGGAGGACGCCGAGCGGGCGCTGGCTCTCCTGGAGGAGGTCGAGGGTGAGGAGGGCTTCCAGAACCTGGAGGGGTTCGAGGACGACGAAGGAGAGATGTAGCCGGATGGGTCAAGCCGATTGGACGTCCTTCAGCGTCTCCTCCTTGATCGACGCGTCCAGCTTCTGCGACTTCACCTCCTGGCGCAGCCGGCCGAAGGCGCTCATGTAGACGTTGGCGACCGCCACCAGGGCGAAGAAGGCCACGAGGTACCCCCGCCAGTCGTCGAGCAGCAGCCGGTAGCGGGTGAGGATCAGGAAAAAGATCGTCACGTAGTGGCTGAAGCAGTACTCGCAAGTGAACAGATAGAAGAACTTGCGCGCCGTCAGGCTGCGGGCTCGCTCTGATCGTTTCGCGCAATAGTCCCGCGGCTCCTTGAAGATCTCCTCGTGCGTCACCGTCCACGCCACGCAGGCGATGGGCACCGCCAGCACGAACAGCCAGACGATCTGCAGGATCCATTGCGAGGAGGCGGGTGGATTCATGGGGGCTCCGTGCTGCAAGAAGGGGGCCGGCCCGATCCGCACGGCAGGTTGGGCGCCAAGCTGAGATATCGTACCTCTCATGCTCTCGCGCCAGCGCTCCGGCTCCACGCTCTGCCCATCCTGCGGCAAGCTAGTGGGGGTCAACGACGACGTCTGCCTGAATTGCGGGCGCCGGCGGCCCGGGATGTGGGGGCTCACCTCGGTCGTCCGCAACCTCGGCCAGGACGCCGGGTTCTTCCAACTGGTGATCGCCGGCAACGTCTTCCTCTATCTGGCCATGCTGGCGGTGGACCCGCAGAACATCCAGATGGGCGGTCTGTTCTCCATGGGAGGTCCCAGCCAGTCCAGCCTGCTCCGTTTCGGCGCCAGCGGCGCGCTGCCGGTGTTCTATCTCCACCGGTGGTGGACGGTGCTCTCCGCGGGCTGGCTCCACGCGGGGCTCCTCCACATCGGGTTCAACCTGTACTGGATCCGCATCCTGGCGCCGGAGACGGCGGAGCTCTATGGCCCCGGCCGCATGGTGATGCTCTACACGGCGGCCTCGATCGGCGGCTTCGCGGCGAGCAGCGTGGTGCAGTCCCTCCTGGGTGGAGCGTTGACGGTGGGAGCCTCGGCGCCGATCCTCGGTCTCCTCGGCGCCATGGTGGCCTACAGCCGGCGCACCGGCAGCGGCGTCGTGGGGCGCACGGCCTGGAGCTACGCCCTCTACATGATCATCTTCGGCTTCCTTATGCGGGGCGTCGACAACGCGGCCCACATCGGCGGCTTCGCCGCGGGCTTCCTCGCCGGCTACGTACTGGACCCGCGCCAGCCGGAGACGGGCAATCACCTCCTGGGCGCCGTCGTTTGCATCGTGGCCACGGTGGCCGCCGTGGTGGCCTCGCTGGTGGTGCCGATCCCGCCTTTCTAGGCGCCTCCTCGTCTGCCGAACCAAAAGGCGTGTCTTTTAGGCCAAAAGGCCGGTCTTTTGAGCCGGAAGGCGTGTCTGCCGAATCAAAAGGACTGTCTTTTGTTCCAAAAGAGCTGCCTTTTCAACCAGAAGGACTGTCTGCTGAGCCAGAAGGATTGTCTGTTGAGATGAAAGGACAGTCTTTTGAACCGAAAGGTCCGTCTTTCGTTCCAAAGACCTGTCTTTTCAACCAGAAGGACTGTCTGTCGAACCAGAAGGACTGTCTGTTGAGCCGAAAGAACTGTCTGTTGTTCCAAAGCCCCGTCTTTTAAGCCAGAAAGACTGTCTGCCGAACCAGAAGGACTCTCTGCCGAACCGAAAGGACTGTCTGCTGGGCCGAAAGGTCCCCGCGACAGCGCTGGAAGCGAAACGGCTGGCACTCACGAAACGGCTGGCACCTCGCAGTGGGAAGCGAAACGGCTGGCACCTCGCAGTGCACCTCGCCAGGGCCTCACGCCTGCCATGCCATGTGTTACGCCTGCCGTGCCCGGTCTCACACCTGCCATGCCAATTGCTTCACCTGCGGTCGAGGTAGCCGACAAGAAGTGCCATCGGACTTACTCGTCGGCTCTGGGCATCCGGATCACCTTACCATCATAGAGAAATTTGCTAGCCGTAGTGAGGTACTCCGAAAGAGGAGGTAATCCAAGAGCCTTCCGATAGCCCTCCACCTTAGCGATATTCTCCAGAGGCAGCACCATCGGCTCGCCATTTGAGTCCTCGGCTAGCTGTGTCCCGAAGCGCTGCTTGCGGCCTAAGTCGATCTGGAGGCCATCGTAGACGACAGTAAAGATCTCGGCCTCCGGCCCCGGTACCTTGAAGTCTCGCTCGAGCAGTGGCAGAATGGCTAGAACGAGTGGAAGGTTGAGGCTGTGTTGGGCCAGGATAGCAGCGTTCGCGGACGTCTGGAGGCCAAAACGCTTTGCATCAAGCCAGCCAACGTCTTGGGCCAGCTCTATTAGATAACGCGTGTTTTGGGCGTCGACGCCTGCCAGTTCCCCGCGCCGAGCAGGGTCGTTCCGTACCTCTTGGTCGGCCTTCAGCCGCTGGGCGACTTCACTCCGGATTTCTTTCAATCGCTCCTCAGGCAGCGCTTTCGGCAGTCCTAACGGTAGGGGCTCCAACACCAGTTGCGGTGGCACGTGCTCCAGATGCCGGTAGATCTTCTCCGCATCGCCGATCTTGAGGTGAAGGTACCCGTTCTCTAGGCCAAAGAACCAAGTCTGCAACTTCCCGGACGCCCTGACGCGAGCGGAGTGCGGCCCATATTCTTCAACACCCCGGACCGAAAGTCGCTCTCCCTCACGAACGAGGATTCGATTCGACTCGAAACGGATTGATTGACTGCCTTCCCCCTGCCATGCTCCCGAAAGTAGCGCGCCCGGAAAGGCTCGTTGCTGCACGGCAAAAGTACAGCCCTGTACCAGGAAGAGGAGAAAAAATAGATTCGCTACCGACCTGTGTTTCATCCAGTCGTACCTCCCAGTAGCACCTGTTGACTCCGTACTGTACCATGAGCTACCGTCCTGGAGTGGCCTGAAAGTCTTGGGTAGTAGAACGAAGTAGAACGAAGTTCCCTTGAAAGGAGGAAGTCATGCGAAAGACTCAATCACCAGCGGTTGGCAGCTCCGAGAGTAGAGAAGGCAGGGGCCGGGTTCTGGCGCGAGTTCTGGCCGAAGAGCTTGAGAACGTCTTGGCAGCGGCGGCGACCACCGAGGGGCTTACCACTGTAGCAACTTACCCGGACGGCGGTAGAAAAGACATTACCAACTGGACCTACGACAACGACGGATTTGACTATTGATGGCCCGAGGGCTTCCCCAATACTCCCGCTGGTCGCGCGAGGCTCCTGCGACCAGCTTTTTGATTCATTCTGACCGCCTATGCCAGGCCAGATTCTGATTTTAACGGAAGCGGGGGATATTCACGCCTATGCCGTTGCAGAGGCGCTGAAACGCAAGGGGGCGGAAGCCTTGGTTTGGCACACTGCCGATTTTCCGAGCCGCTCGACCGAATCATTACTCGTTGAGGCCAATAGACTCACTACGGCAATAGAAGGGAATGGCTTTCGATTCGGAGAAGAGGACCATCCTCGGGTGGTTTGGCGGCGGCGGCCGGCACATTGGGTCGATCCTTCGCGGTTGCACCCGGCGGATGTTGCATTTGCGGAGGCTGAGTGTCTAGCCTTCCGCCGATCCGCACTCAGCGTCTTCGCCCAGGATGCATTTTGGGTGAATCTGCCAGACGCCGCAAATCGCTGCTCTCGGAAGATTCTCCAGCATCGAGTGGCCCTCGATTTGGGATTGTCGATGCCTGATACCTTGTATTCCAACAGTCCAGACGGAATTCTTGCCTTCATTGAGAGGCATGGAGGACGCGCCGTCTACAAGTCTTTCCGTAACTCTGCGTGGCGTAATCAAAATAACGCATGGGTACCTTTCACAAGCGAGATCACCGAACAGACTCTCGTGAAGGCCGATTTGTTGCAGATGGTTCCTGGAATTTATCAAGAGTTGGTGCCGAAGGCTTTCGAGCTTCGGATCACATTGATGGGGCATCAAGCTTTTGCGGCTAAGATATTTTCGCAGGAAACGGCCTCGGGTCGGCTCGATTGGCGTAAATCTTATCATGAGCTTCGAATGGAGCCGTACGAAACGCCAGAGGCGATCGAGAGTCTTTGCATAGCTATGATGGAGCGCCTTGGAATCGTTTTCGGCTGCTTCGATTTCATCGTGAGTCCGGACGGCAATCATGTCTTTCTTGAGGTCAATGAAATGGGGCAGTTCTTGTTCGTCGAACACTATACGGGCCTTCCTCTTTTGGATGCCTTTACGGATTTTTTGATCGCTGGAACGCCAGATTTCAGATGGGCTAAGAAGGAGTCTGCCGTCGCTTATCGAGATTGCCTCCCGAACGCAGAAGCCTTGGCAACAGAACAGGCGGAAATCCATCTTTCAGGGCCTGAAAGCTTCTCCTGGGAGGGAGACAGCGGCGGTCCCACGACATGGCTTCGGCCCAACGACTAGGACGAGCGGGAGGCCCTGGCGGCGCTCCAGCTCTTCTGCGATACCCTCTCGGCAGGGTCACACTCCGCAGCAAGTCGGCGAGAGTTGGCGAGTGCCATTCCAATGGGCGCCACGGGCCGAGCGCTTTCAAATGGTTGCCGGGCCTCGCTCCAGTAGCTCCAAGAGCCTCCGCGCCATCGCCAGAGTCGCCGTCGCCTCGCCCTCCCGCCGGGTGAGCCTGGAAGCCGGGAGCGAGCGGACCTTGTCCTCAAGGCGCGCCGGAGTGCCCCGCAGGCGCTCGACCACGACGGGGAAGAGCGCCTCCGGGAGGTCGAAGGTGAAGTGGCGGTCGGTCCAGCGCAGGGGCATGGGGAAATTGTAGTGCAGACCGGTCTCCCCCGGCCCGAGATCCCTCCTAAGAGCCCAGCCCAACGAGGCTGGGCTGCGACCAACATCCACCGACGCCCCTAAGAGGGCGCGATGCTCCGGGCGAAGCATCCCAGATCCTCCTCGTTCGGCCTCCTTGCCGGGCTGAGACGTCGATCCTGCGTCATATGCCTTAGAGACCACCCGAAGATCGCCGCGTAGGTACCACCGGCGCTCTAGACATTCGTTTTCAGACCGCCCTTGACATTTTCAGACTTTTGCCAGAGGATATCACCCACGGTAAGGAGGCGAGCGACGGACTTCGGGTAGATATAGGGCAGTACGCCGTGCCAATCAGAGCATTTCGGTCTTCCGGAGCCATGAAGGCTTCGGATAAACGAGCCCCGAAAGGGCTCAAGAAAGGAGAGTAGGACCATGGCTAAGAAGAAGACGAACGCGGATGGGACCCCGAAGCGGCAGAGATCGGTGCGGTTGGGGGACCGGAGGAAGACCTGGACGACGGTCTCGGGCTCGGTGACCGCCAACGCCGCCGACCTGCCGCAGGCGGCGATCCCGCTGGCGGCCCTGGACAAGATCGCCGCGGAAGTGGATCAGATCTTCGTCGACCAGGCCGCCTTCCGGGCCAGCAAGCAAGTGACCTCGCAGCGCCTCCAGACTCTGTTCGAGCAGGGGGACAAGCTGGCCACCGTGCTGAAGGTTCTCGTCAAGCAGCACTATGGCAATGGCAGCGACAAGCTGGTGGAGTTCGGCATCCAGCCGCTGCGCACCCGCCCCAAGGCGACGGTGGTGCCACCCACGACGCCGGCCCCCGTTCCCGGAACGCCGGGCCCCGAACCCTCTACGACCCCGCCCAGCAGCAAGTAGGAAACTCCCGAGGGGGCGTGCCGAGTGCACGCCCCCTTTTTTTGCGTTTCCAGCTCTTCATCGGCCCTGCCTCGCGCCTTGCCGGACTCACTCCACGCTTCACCGGTCCTGTCCGGCGTCCTGCATGACCTGCCCGGCGGTTCACCGGACGCGGCAGGCGCTTCACCGGACGTGGCAGGTGGAACGCATGGCGTGGCAGGCGTAACGCCGGGCATGCCAGGCGAGATCCATGACATGGCAGGCGCTTCACCGGGCGTGGCAGGTCGAACGCATGGCATGGCAGGCATAACGCCGGGCATGCCAGGCGAGATCCCTGACACGGCAGGCGTGAGGCCGGACGTGGCAGGCGAAACAAATGACATGGCAGGCGTAACGCCGGGTGTGGCAGGTCGAACGCATGGCATGGCAGGCGTAACGCCGGGCATGCCAGGCGAGATCCATGACACGGCAGGCGTGAGACCGGGCGCGGCAGGCGAAACGAATGGCGTGGCAGGTGAAAGGCCGGGCATGGCAGGTGAAAGGCCGGTCGTGCCAGGTGAAACGCATGGCGTGCCCGGTGAAGCGCATGGCGTGCCAGGTAACACGCCGGACAGGGCAGGTGACACGCCTGACGTGTCCGGTGAAGCGCCTGGCACGGCAGGTGAAACGAGACCTGGACTTGAGTTTTATCCCGCCGGGGCACGCCTCGCTTGCCGAGGTTCCCTTCTGAGCTAAAGCCCAAGGGCTCGAAGGGAAGGTGTCGAGGTAGGATGTCTCCAATGGACTGCCATATAGCAGTCTCACCTTTTTAATCAAATCCAAATCAATAGCCTTTCTCTGTACCTTCTCCAGCAGCAACGTCCAAATGAACTTAATTTGCTCGTGTGAAAAGGCAGCCAACTCTACTTCGCTAAGGGCGCGGTAGCAAATTGAAGCTGCCTTATCTAGTTCGGCCTCTCGAACGTGGACACCAAAAGCATACAGCAGATCAAGAAAGGCGTCTTTGTAGAGAGACGCTTCCAGATCAGCCGTAACCACCTCTGAATGAAGTCGCTCCGCTTCTTTCCTGTAGCCCGATGCATGTAACAGTCGAGCGCAAGTGAACTCTCGCCTAATCCTCATTCGGCCACTTTCCGTACGCGTCAAACAATGGGCAAAGAGTCCAGCAGCTTCAGGTATTTGCTCCAAGCAGATGAGGCACTCTACCTGGAGAAGATTTGCGATGCTTAAGAGCCCAGGGTCAGACATTGGGATCAAGGGAATTGCCTGCTTTACAAATCTTAGAGCGCGGGAAGGATCGTCCCCAGCGAGGTTGTTCGCAGCTTGAATTAGCGTCCGCGCTACCCCGGGCCAGTCCTCAACCCCTTCGTAAATGTCTCGGCAGGATTCAAGCTCGGCCAGAGCTTCGACCAGAGAGCCCTGGTCAGCCTGAATGGCCGCGCGGATTTCAAGGAAATGGGTATGCAACCACACATTTCCCGATCCCTGCTGACGGAATGACTCTGCTCTCGCAATTGCCTTGAGCGCACGTGACCACTCAGCCGCCTTGCGCCGCGCATTCGCAAGTTCCGCCCACAATTCTGCCAGTAGGTCGTTCCTAAGCTCTTCACTATAATGGAGCGGGTCCATTCCTTGGATGCATACCCCGATTAGGCCTCCTAGGTTTTCTGCCGCCTCATATACACTCTGCTGGCTGAGTTCTTTAATCAGAAGCGCAACAAAGGGCCACGACTTGCACACTTTCGAGACCCCGGCACGATCTTTTTGAGCCCTTATGGAAAGATGGCGCATAGCAGAGCGCTCCGCGAGCGCCAATGCCGCATCGACCGAGGTCTCCTGTTCCAGCCCGAAAATGTCTGCCAGGACTCTCAGAGCCCCTCCTGGTCGAGATGTCGGTCGATGAGCGCGCATCTCAGTCCTCAACTCAACCACCACCCCGCGGGCCAGCTTGCGGCATACCTCACACCCGAACACGTGGTTCGAGATAACAGCGGTCTCACTCTTCCCGGCGTTGCCGCCGAGAACTCTCCTTAGCGAGGCCTTCGAGACATGCTGCATTTAAGCGTCTCCAGAAATGAATACCTCAGTCACGCACTTAAGTCTAGCTCTTTACCCGGGAACTGTACAGTCTTCGCTGGAAAAGGGGACGGGGACTCCGGACGAAGTCCCCAGCTCAAGACGGGCTCAGCCAAGAGGATCGAGACCACCGCCGATCTCAATCGTGACCGGAGGAGATGAAGGAGGATTGTGACCCAAGGGGTCAGCCCCGCTACCCTGCTTAGCGACGATGCCGGAGGAAAGAGCGTAGGCGAGATAGACGGCGAAGAGGAACGCGAATCGAACAGACATAGCTTCTCCCTTTTCGGGGTGCCAGCTCAGAGACGCCATTGCCTCTTCTGACACCTCCTACGGAGGAAGTGTGTGCTTCTAGAGGGTAGGTGGCAAGCCAGGAACTTGCGCCCAGGCCAAGCTATGGACCACGTCTCGACCGAAATCGCAGCAAGCTTTTTTAGCGGCCGGCTTCCCCGCGAGGAGAACCGGCGCGTTGTGAGGCATCTTTTAGGCCAATGCCCCGCATGCCTTAGGCTCTTTCATTCCTTAAACCCGCTGTACACCACCAAACCCGGGAGGGTGTCCCCAAGGCGATCGGGAGAGATCTCGGGTGCTCTGTCTCTGGCAGTAGACCGCTTCATTCAAGGGCTTGAGGCTGCGGCGCAAAGGCCGAGTCAAATGTTTAGGTTCGTAGGTCCCGCAACGAGCGGCGATCTCCAGGCCGGCCCCGGACGAAAGGGATCGGGGTCGGCCACTTTTTTTCTCCAAGGCAAAGGCGCGTTGTTCCACTCCCCCGGGGCCGACGGGAGCCGGGGATCGAGGTGCCGCTCATGACCGACGCCGGAGCCGTGGCGCAGGACCAGCTCTATATCGTCCTCCGGGTCCTCGAAATGCTTGGCAGTGCCTTGCGGTGGATCGATCAAGCTCTCCCGCCGTCTCCGCAGGAATTGTCCCGGGAGGATTTTGAGGGGTACGAGCCCGATATCACGAGCGAGGTCCGCAGGGTGATCCAATGCGTCCTCGCCGACCGTATCGATCCCGCCACCGCGGAGCTCCGCGCCGCGTCCCTCTACAAGCCCTCCCCACCGGAGAGCAAGAAACGCGTTCGGCGAACGAAGAAAGACCGCTCCAAGAAAAAGGCCGACCGGCCGCGCAAACAGAAGGCTTAGAGATGATGCGTTCAAGGAGACGAGGGTAATGGCGACGGGCGGGCGTAACAAGAAGACCAAGAGAATGCCGCCCTGTCGGCGGTGGAGCTTGCGCGAGAGAGCGGCATACCCATCCGGCTCATCGCCGCCTATACCGAAAAGTATAGGGATGAAGTGCCCCACGTCGTTCACGATGAACGGGTCTGGTATTTCCCCAGCGCGGTGATCGAGGTGCAGCGTCTGCGGCGGGAGGAACGCGCCCGCAAGCAAAACACCGTGGAAATCCCGGATGAGCAGGACACCTATCAGAAGGCGCTCGCCGAGATCCTGGCGATCAAAGAGAACTTAGCGCGCTGGCGCGCGAACCATAAGACCTCTGTTTTCTGACAGTTGTGTAATTTCCGAGAGAAGAACTTATTAGCGCGCTGGCGCGCGAACCATAAGACCTCTGTTTTCTGACAGTTGTGTAATTTCCGAGAGAAGAACTTAGCGCGCTGGCGCGCGAACCATAAGACCTCTGTTTTCTGACAGTTGTGTAATT
>JBAPYB010000134.1:0-4525 GCA_049284515.1 Thermoanaerobaculia bacterium | reverse complement strand
GCGCCAGGGCACGCGCGAGCGCCCGCCGCGCGCGGCCCGAGTGGGCGCTCGGGTTGAGGAGGATGCGGATTCTCCTGTCGCGCGTCATTTCAGATGGGCCTCTGGATTACAAAATGACTCGGCTTTGTCGCGCATCAGATCACGAGAGGCTCGCCGTCGAGATATCTCGCCAGCGCGGGAAGGGCGTTGACGCGCCCCGGCGGGTGAAACACCAGACAGTGGGCGGCGGCGTACAAGTACGACGGCTCGGCGGAACCGATGAACGCCATGCCGCCCAGCAGCTCGACGGCCAGCGAGGTGGCGTTGCGGATCGCGCGCTGCACCGTGTAGCGCACGAACAGCGCCCGCGCCAGCTCGTCGCGGCTCGCCGCCGCGTTGTCCGGTGCCATCGCCCGCGCCATCGCGCATGCGACCCCTTCCAGCGCGGAGAGCGCGCCGACGATCTCGATCGCGAGCTCCGCCCGTTCGCCGGCGCCGCCCTTGCCCGCTTGGATCACCCGCTCCGCGAGGCCCGCGGCGATGCCGAGATACGAAGCCGAGATGAGCAGCTCGAACCAGAGGAAGCCGCGGCTCTGCAGCGCGTCGAGCTGTCCCGGGCTGCCGAGGTACGAGACCAGCTTTTCCTGGATGGCGACGTTCTCGAGGTGAACCTCGTCGCTCTCCGCGCCCGCCAGGATCGGGTTCGTCCAGAACGGCCGGCGCTCGATTCCCGGCGTGCGCGACGGGATGATGGCGACCGCCAGCTCAGGCTCGCCGCCGCGGCGCGCGACGAGCATGCTCGCCGTCAGCAGGTCCATCGAATGCGCGAGGCTGCAGGGTTTTTTGCTGCCGTTGACGACGAAGCCGTCCCCGCTCCGCTCGACCTGCAGGAACGACGACATGATGCTCGCCCCGCTGCGCCCTTCCGCAAAGCCCGACGCCACCAGCAGCTTCTGTTTCGCGATCGCCTCGAGCAGCATCCACTCGAATCCCGAGCCGAGCTTCATCGCCACCATCTCCACGATCGTCGCCACCGAAAAATGATGCATGGTGGTGGCGATGGCCAGCGAGGGCGCGCGGCTGCCGACGGCGAACTGGACGCGCAGCGCATCCAGCGGAGCCGCTCCGACGCCGCCGTGCTCGACGGGGATGAGCAGCCCCGGTCCGCCACGCTCGCGGAACATCCCGATGGCGGGATTACCCGGCTTCTCCATCTCCGCGAGGCCAAGCCCGGCCAGCGCCGCATCGAGCGCCGGTAGAGCCGTTTCGAGCGCGGCCCGTTCCTTCTTGAGGAAATTCAAGCGTGCGACCTCTCCACCAGCGTGCCGGCCTCCGGCAAAATCGCGACCGCGGGCCCGAAGAGCCCACGCAGGATGGCGATGATGTTCTCGCGCAGGGCCTGCTCGGCGATCGGATCGATGATCTCGCTCAGGGACGGGATGCCCATGTCGAACTGCGCCCAGAACCGCACGCGGCTGCCGCCGTTCTCGCCGGCGATCTTCCACCAGCCGGAGAAGTGATCGATGTCGCCCTCGGTCTGCACGAAGCCGAGGGTGTTGGACTCCGGATCGAACGAATCCCTTTCCTTCCAGCGCAGCAGCCCGCCGCGGAACGTCGTCTCCCAGGTCGAGTAGCTCTCGCCGTCGTTCGATTCGATGACCACGCTGCGGACCTCCGGGCTGTAGTCGGGATAGCGCTTGAAGTCGCGCAGGATGTCATAGGCTTCCTTCACGCCGCGGTCGGGCACGAGGGCGGCGATCTCGAGCTGTCTCATCTCAAATCTCCTGTTCACCTGCGAAAGTCGCTGCGAAATTCGGATACCGCTCGTCGAGCACCGCGAGGCTCTCGCGCATCGCGGCCAGGAGCCACTTCACGTCGGATTCCGCGAGGAAGGCCGACGGCGTGAGCCGGACCACGCGATGCGCGTTCAGCGAGTACGACACGACCACGTTCCTCTTGAGCATCTCGATCATGAAATCGCCGGCGAGGAATTCGGCGTTGAATTCGATACCGATCAGAATGCCGCGGCCCCGCACGTCGCGCACGAGACGCGAACACCGCGGGCCGCGCAGGAATCCGAGCTGTCCGAGCAGCGTCTCGCCCAGAGCGCGCGCCCGAGGCACGACGTCCTCGTCTCGCATCGTCTCGACGGCCGCGCGCGCCGCCGCCGCGGCGAGCGGATTGCCCGAGAACGTCGAGGTGTGGAGGATCGGGGCCTGGTTCAGCTTCTCGAAGGCGGCGTTGCTCGCGACCAGCGCGCTCACCGGCACGATGCCGCCGCTCAAGGCCTTGCCCACCAGGAGCAGGTCGGGGACCACGTTCTCCCGGTCCAGGCCCCACCAGTCCCCAAGCCGCGCCAGTCCGGTCTGGATCTCGTCGAGAATGAGATACGCGCCGTAATGGCGGCACAGCCTCTCGACTTCGCGCAGATAGCCGTCCGGCGGGATCACCACTCCCCCCTCGGCCTGCACGGGCTCCAGGATGACGCAGCCCGTGGCGCCGGTTCGCGCCAGGGCGGCGGCGAGCTCGTCGGCATCGCCGAAGCGCACGAATTCGGCCGGCGCGAGCAGCGCGCCGAACGGTTGGCGATACGAGTGGCGGCCGGTCACGCTCAAGGCGCCCAGAGTCTTGCCGTGATAGCCGCCGTGCGTGGAGATCAGGCTGGTCCTGCCGTTCAGGCACGCCAGCTTGATCGCGGCCTCCGTCGCTTCGGTCCCCGAGCTGCCGAAATACACGTAATCGAGACCGGCGGGGGTCACGGCGCTCAGCGCCTCGGCGGCCGCGGCGACCTCCGGGTTCACCAGCGAGCGCGTCGACAAGGGCAGGCGCCCGAGCTGCTCCGTCACCGCCTTCACCACCGCGGGGTGACAATGGCCCAGCGTGAACACGCCGTAGCCCCCGCAGTCGAGATAGCGCTCGTCGCGCTCGTCGAACACGTAATTCCCCGCCGACCGCACTTCGACGTGCGTCCCCATGAGCTCGGACAGGCGGGCCATCCCCCTGTTGACGTGCTTGCGGTGGCGCTCGATCACCTTCGACCGAAACGCCTCCGCGCCCTGCGCAGACGAACGCGGCTCGGGCCTCTCGATCAGCTTCGGCAGCGTCGTCATCTCATCCTCCGTCAGGTCCGCGCTTAGGCGGCGGCGCGCCGCTTGCCGAAACCGCTGGCGTTGGCCCAGTAGCCGAGGCCGCGCAATACGGCCTCGTCGAGATCGGGGAACGGCGACAGGTCGAGACGCGCGCTCAGCTCCGGCAGCGACGACGGGAACCTCTCCTCGATCAGCAGGTACGTCGAGATCTTGAACAGCCGCTCGAATCTCTTCTGCATGGCAATCGGCAGGGCGGGCAGGAACACCGGCCGCAGCAGACGCTGGACCATGTCCGGCGTGACGAAGCGCGGGACGGTGAACGAGCCGCCGAGACCGATCATGAATTGCTCGAGGATCTCGCAGATGCGCGTCGTGGTGAGCGCCCGCTCGCCCGCGGTGATCCAGTGCTCACCCCCCGTACGGCCCTCGGCGATGAGCGCCAGCGTCACCTCGGCCACGACGTCCTGCGGAATGCAGTCGATGAACGCATGGCGCGATGCGGGCACGATCGGCAGGAAGCCGTCCAGCACTCCGCCCACGACCGAGTGGAAGCCCTGGAACCGTGCGATGACGCCCGAGGCGGAGTCGCCGATGACGATCGACGGGCGCAGGATCACGGCCGGCAGCCCGCTTTCACGCACCAGCCGCTCCCCCTCGCGCTTGGAGACGGCATAGGCCAGCTCCTCCTCGGTCGCGGCGGTCCGCGTCGGGCGCACGAAGGCCGTGCTGAAGTGATAGAGAGGAGCCTTCGCCGCAGCGGCCAGCTCGAAGACGTTCTCGAGGCTGTGCACGTTCGCCCGCATGATCTTGGCTTCAGGCTTGTGAAAATCCGTAACGGCCGCCGCGTGCACGATGCAGTCGATGCGGGCGGCCATGTCCCGCCATTGCTCGCTGCTCCAGCCGAACCGGGGCAGCGAGATGTCGCCCGAGACGGTCGCGACGCCGGGGACGGAGAGCGACGTCTGCCGGACCAGGCAGATCACCGATCGCGGGTCCATTTTCGCCAGCAGCGCCCGGCCTACGACGCCGGACGCACCGGTGAGGAAAACCATTCGTCTCGCCACTTCCTTCGCTGCAATCGACATACGCTCCGTCCTCGTCGGGTCAAAGGCTCAGGAAATCTGATCCATCCAGGACATCATCCTCACGCTCGACTGGAAGCCGACCCAGCGCGCGAGCTCCGAAGGGATGAGCGGCGGATCGTTGCGGAACCACGGCAGGTCCTCCTCCGTCGCGCCGTCGCAGAGCAGCTCCGCCACCCACCGGCCGGACGCCACCGAAAGGGCGACTCCGTGGCCGCACCAGCCGACCACGTGCAGCACGGCGGAATTTCGCCGCGACCGCTGAATGGCCGGTATGGCGTCGGCCACGTAGCCGATGACGCCGGTCCAGCCGCCGGCGACGGCGATCTCCGCCTCCTGCGGAAACGTCTGCTGCAGCTCGGCGCGGAGCCGTTC
>JBAPYB010000133.1:0-2950 GCA_049284515.1 Thermoanaerobaculia bacterium | reverse complement strand
CTCCCGACCCGCCAGACCCGCCCCTACCCTAAGCGTTGAGGCAAAGGGCCGGGTGATGAGGGTCTTGGGCGGGGGGAAGCTGATCTTAGCCTCATTTTGTCAGATCTTCCCTCCCCCGTCTCTTTCCTTTTGCCCCCTTCTGAGCTAGAGTTGTTTCAAGGCTGAGCGTCCCACGCGCAGGTCTTGGAATGCCCCGTCCCGGGAGCCTGTTGTTCTGGGGTACGAGACCGCAAGCCAGCGAGGCGGTGCGGTTTGCAAGGAGATTGAGATGAACGAACGATTGACTCTTCCCGTCCTGCCGTTGCGGGAGTTCGTGCTGTTCCCCGGCGTCACGGCGCCGATCAACGCCGGCAAGCCGGCCACCCTGCGGGCCATCGAAGCGGCGCTCAAGACGCCGGACCGGCTCGTCTTCGCGGTCTCGCAACGCGAGGAGGGGCAGGAGGTCACCCCCGAGTCGCTGCACACCATCGGCACCGTGGCCCGCATCGGCCAGCTTCAGCGGGGCCTCGCGGGCATGCAGCTCCTGCTGCACGGCGAGCACCGCGGCATCGCGATGAAGGTCACCGAGCAGCACGGCCATTTCGTCGCCGTGCTGCGCGAGGCCGAGGAGATGCAGCCTCTCAACCCGCAGGATCCGGCCTTCGTCGGCCTCTTCCGCGAGCTGCGGGAGCGCGCCGGCGAGCTGGGCGCCAAGTCGGGGCTTCCCGAGGAGGTCGTGCAGCAGGTGCTCGAGGGCGTCGACGACCCGGGCCGCCTGGCCGACCTCGTCGCCGGCTATACCGACGTCACCAAGGCGCAGCGCCAGATGCTGCTCGAGACCCTGTCGGTCGAGGAGCGGATGCGCCGCGTGCTGATCCACGTCCAGCGCCAGCTCAGCGTGCTGGACGCCCAGCAGGACATCAAGAGCAAGGTGCAGGAGGAGCTGGGCGACCGCCAGCGCGAGATGTTCCTGCGCGAGCAGCTCAAGGCCATTCAGAAAGAGCTGGGCGAGGGCGAGGGCGGCAACGACTCCGACGAGCTGCGCGAGAAGCTCGCCAAGCTCGACCTCCCCGAGGAGGCGCGCAAGGAAGTGGACCGCGAGCTCGGGCGCCTCTCCCGCATGGGCCGGGAGATGATGGAGGCGCAGGTCATCCGCACCTACCTGGAGACTATCGCCGAGCTGCCCTGGAACACCCGCAGCGACGAGCACCTGGACATCCCCCAGGCGGCCGAGATCCTGGAGACCGACCACTACGCCCTGGGCGACGTGAAGGACCGCGTGCTGGAGTTCCTGGCCGTGCGCCAGCTCCGGCAGGCCGACGCCGACGCCCGCAAGGCGGTGGAGGAAACCGAGGCTCGGGAGGACGCCGCGGCGGACGCGACCGGCGATGCCAACCCGCTCCCGAAGGAAGCGATCCCCGGCAATCCGGACGACAAGATGGCCAAAGGCCCCATCCTCCTCTTCGTCGGCCCTCCCGGCGTCGGCAAGACCTCGGTGGCCAAGTCCATCGCCCGCTCCATGGGGCGCAAGTACGTCCGCATCTCGCTCGGCGGCGTGCGTGACGAGGCCGACATTCGCGGCCACCGGCGCACCTACGTCGGCGCCATGGCCGGTCGCATCATCCAGGGGATGAGGCACGCCGGCACCAAGAACCCGGTCTTCCTCCTCGACGAGGTCGACAAGCTGGGCGTCTCCTTCCAGGGCGATCCGGCGAGCGCTCTGCTGGAGGTTTTGGATCCGGCGCAGAACGACACCTTCACGGATCACTACATCGGCGTGCCGTTCGACCTCTCGGAGGTGCTGTTCATCGCCACGGCGAACTTCATCCAGAACATCCCCGGGCCGCTGCTCGACCGCATGGAGGTGGTGGAGTTCTCCGGTTACACCGAGCGCGAGAAGCTGACCATCGCCCAGCGCTACCTGGTGCCGCGGCAGCTCAAGGAGAACGGCCTCAGCCTCGAGCGCATCGCCATCACCGACGAGGCGCTGGCCGAGGTGATCAGCGGCTACACCCGGGAGTCCGGCGTGCGGCAGCTCGAACGCCAGATCGGCAAGCTGGGCCGCAAGGTGGCGCGCAAGATCGCCGGCCGCGAGGCGGAGCGGGTGGACGTGGACTCCACCAAGGTGCGCGAGCTCCTCGGCCGGCCCAAGGTCCACCCCGAGCGGGCGGCCCGCGCCGACCAGGTGGGCGTCGCCACCGGCATGTACTACACCCCGATGGGCGGCGACATCATGTTCGTGGAGGCGTCGACCATGAAGGGCAAGGGCGAGCTGGTGCTCACCGGCCAGCTCGGCGACGTGATGAAGGAGTCGGCCCGGGCGGCCTGGACCTACGCCCGGTCGCACGCCGAGTCGCTGGGCATCGCCGGCGAGTGCTTCGAGCGCGACCTGCACGTCCACGTGCCCGCGGGCGCCATCCCCAAGGACGGCCCCTCGGCCGGCGTGACGATGGCGACCGCCCTGGTCTCGGCCCTCTCCAACCGGCCGGCGCGGCACGACATCGCCATGACGGGGGAGATCACCCTCTCCGGCCGCGTGCTGCCCATCGGCGGCGTCAAGGAGAAGGTGCTGGGCGCCGTGCGCAGCGGCATCACCGAGATCCTGGTGCCCAAGGACAACGAGGCCGACCTCGACGACCTGCCGAAGGAAGTCCGCGACAGCCTCCAGATCCACCTCGCCGGGGACCTGGGCGACGTCCTCGCCCTCACCCTGCGAGGCGCCTCCTACCGCGAGGGCCGTCTCCTCTTCGAGACGCCCGTCGAGGCCGCCACGTTCTCCCAGGTCCCGCACTGAGCCGGGCCTGAGTTTCCATAGAAGCAGAAGGCCGCCGCCTCTCCAGAGGCGGCGGCCTTTTTTTCTGGGTCCGGATAGGAAGCGTCGAGGCCGCTTCGCAAGGCGGTGGGAGTCCGACCGATGGCCGCACCGTCGTGGCCCTCATCACCCCAGCCCTCTTCTCCCAGCCTCCCCCCC
>JBAPYB010000132.1:0-7125 GCA_049284515.1 Thermoanaerobaculia bacterium | reverse complement strand
GTCGAGACCCAGGAAGTGGTGGCCGTGGCGGCCCTCGGCAGCCAGACCCACGGCACCGGCGCCGTTCCCTATCTCAGCCCCCGGCCCCTGTTGCTGCTCCACGGCATGGACGACGAGGTCCTGCCGGGCTCCTGCTCGCGGGAGATCTACGACCGGGCCCGGCAGCCCAAGGACCTGCGCCTCTATCCCGGCTGCGGGCATGACCTCGAAGAGTGCCAGGAGGACGTGGACCGCGACCTCATGGCCTGGCTGGGGGCGGTGCTGAGCTAGGAGGAGTCAGGAGGCCATCTCCTCGATCTCGTCGAGGCGGCCGGCGGGGGATTGGGAGGAGACGGAAGAGGGGCCGGGGTGAGGATTCGAAGGGCAGCGGTGCAGCCCCTCCTCTGGATGTTCCCTGAAAAAGCGCTTGGTGGGGCCTTCCCATACCGTCCCCTTTTCCCGTCGCGCTCTAAAAGAGCTTGGCGCTTCTGGAATCGCGCTTCTCTGGGACCCGACGTGCCGTCGAGACCCCAACTTGCGGGATTACGGTCCCAACTTGCGGCATTTTTAGTTCTAGCTTGTTTGCTTGGATCTACTCTTTGCATTGCGACCTCGCAATTCGACATTGCGACCTCGCAGGAGCGCCTGGGGTGGGCCTCCCAACGCCGTCCCCATTTCCCGCGCGCTTGAGGGATGAGATGTCGACATAAGCGCCGCGCGCCTGTGATAAATTCAAATTCTTCATGACCGGATCAATGATCGAAGGTACAATTGTAGAACGCCTGGCCACGTTTGTCAGCTCCTTGTCGGGGCAGGTGGACGTCGATTCAGAGAGGGATCTGCAGCGGCTCGCCGCCTATCTGTTCGCCGTCGCCACCCTTCTGCAGAAGAGCTTCTGGAACGCCACTTGGGACGAACCCTTCGAGCCGGGAAGGCCCCGGCTCGCGCCCGCCCTTGCGCAGCTCCAAGACTTGCGGCCCCAGACCCCGCCGCGCGAGATCTACCGGTTCCTCATCAGCACCCTAGTCGCCATCGAGGATCGGCTGGCCAAGCCGCCCGACATTGAGAGATCTCAGCTCCGGCCCAATCCCTGCTGGATCCCGCTCGACCGTGAGGACGGCCGTCAGCTCGACCTGGTCGGCCGGGTCGCCCTGTGGCTGCGCCCACCATCGCTTGCACGGCGGGTCTGGCAGCACGCCCGCCAGACACAGCAGGACAGGTCCCACCCTCCCGTGCGCCCGCGCCCGCCAGCGGCCGAATTGGAGAGGCTGGGACTGTACTGGGGGGGAGACCAGTTGCCGGAAGCTCGTCCCGTGCCGCGCTCGCGGCGGCTCTCCTCTTTTGACGACATCTGGCCTTACCGAGGGGGGAGTTTCCCTCTCAAGGTGGCGCTCTGTCCGCTCACGGCCCGATCCGGTCCCGTGTTCGACATCGACGCGAAGGGTCAGGAGTTCGCCGCCTGCCGGCCTGACGGTCTGCGCGAGCGTACCGAGATCGAGCAGCACCTCACCGAGCTCTTCGCGGAAGGGGCGCGCGAAGGAGTGAACCTCTTCGTGCTCCCGGAGCTCTCGATCGACCCGCCAGCGCGCCAGTTCCTCGCCTCCCTCGTCCGCCAATACCCCCGCGATCTCCTGGGCGTCGTCGGCGGCAGCTTCCATATCTGGAAAGAGGACGGTCCCGCAACCGAGGGGGCGTCCGGCGAGGTGGAGCCCCACCGGCCGGCCAACGAGGCGGTCTTCCTGGACGGCGGCGGAGAGGTCGTGTGGAGGCAGGAAAAGCGCGGGCATTTCACCATTTCCCGCGAGAAAGTGGAGGAATATCCTCACTTCTTTCGCAGCCGGCCTGACATGTTGCCCCATCCCGAGATTACAGAGGGCATCCGGCGGGGCAACTCGCTGGGTGTCCTCGATACCCGCATCGGCCGCCTCTGTCTGCTGATCTGCGCCGACGCCGTCGATCTCGACTGCGACTACCGCGAGGTCGTGCGCCGGATCCGCCCGGACTTCCTCTTCATCATCTCGCTCTCGCCCGAGAGCGCGCGCTTCGAGAGCTTTGCGCGCGAGCTGAAGGACCTCGCGATAGGCACCCTCTACATCAACTCCGCGTGCGCCTGTCCGCCCGGGGAGGAGCTGGCGATCGTGGACCTCGCCTTCTGGGCAGAGGAGACCACTCCACCGACCCAGATCAAGTGGCGAGCTGGAGGGCGCCCCATGCGCTACGACTTCTCGGCCCATCGGTGGAGGCCCTCGCGGCGGGAGACCGGGGTCTTTCTGTTGCGGCGATCCCGGGCGCTCGTCCTGGATCTTGGAGCCTTCTACCGCCGCTGGATCGAGCCGGCCGACCTCGCGGAGCAGTAAGTCAACGGAAAACCTCTTGACTCTATCGCTCGTAACAGACAGTATGTGCGAGCTTGGGAGGCCGCCTAGCGGCCCCGTTTACTCTTTCCTTACTGTTCAGGAGCAAGCAACCATGAGTTTTCCTGATGAAAAGCGGCCCGCGGCCGACTTTGAAGTTCTCTGCGGCCAGCTTCAGCGTGAGCTCCACCTCCTCCGGCAAGGTGAGCACGATCCCGAGGAGCCCCTCCTCTACGAGGTCTACGCCCGGCAGGTGCGGGCCGAGTGTTGGCGCCGGGTCAGCGCCGGCAACCTCGCCGCGCCCGGCGAGCTCCTCGCCCGTCTCGAGGGGGTCCAGTCCTTCGTCAACGCCTTTCTGCCTGAACCGGGCGAACCGCGGGCCGAGGCTGCCCGCCAGATGCATCACCTCCTGATCGAGCTGGCGCTCGCCGCGCGCACCCTCGAGCCGGTCCGCAGCAAGGCCCGGCTCGCGGACCGCAGCCGCTCTGCCGCCGATCGCGAGGTGCTGCGGGTCCTCTTCGAGCATCGCGACCATTACCTGCTCCGCAACGAGGTCCACAAGAAGATGCAGCATGAGCTCTCGCTGGTACGGGTCGGGCAGATCCTCGTCAGGCTGCACCACGAGGGATTGCTTCTTCGGATCCACGGCACAGCGCGTGGCAATCCTTCCGCGGCCTACTATGCGCTCTCGGAGGCGGGGGTCGAGGTCTGCCGTGAGCTGGACCAGAGCTCGATGCCGGACGAGCTGCCCCTGTTTTCCGTCGATTCGCAGATGATGGAGAACCTACTGCTGCCCGACGTCGTCGCCCCACCCAGCGGCGGTTTCGCACGGCAGAGCCACCAGATCGCGACCTTCTACTCCTACCGCGGCGGGCTCGGTCGCTCCCTGACCGTGGCTCACACTGGGCGGCGGCTTGCCGCCAAGGAACCGGGGGAACGCTTCCTGCTCATCGACATGGACCTCCAGGCTCCGGGGTTGAACGAGTACTTCGAGGTGCCTCCCAAGAGCGCGGGGTTGGAAGGGCTCGTCGAGGGGTACTTTGCGCGACCAGCCGGGGAACGGCGAGCCTGGCTCGCCAGGGCGGTTCAGGAGGCTCCTTACGTGGTGCCGGCCGCTCGCATGAACAACCTCTTCCTTCTGCCTAGTGGGAGCCCGGGCGCGGCCTCCGGGAAAAGCGGCGTGGCCGCGCGGTTCCAGCAGGAGGTCGCTCGTGCGCGGCGCGGGCCCGACGGCAACCCCGGCCTGCCGGAGGACGGCTTTCTCGCCGACCTGCGCCATGTCCTCCATCAGACGTATTACCGTGTCCTCATCGATGCGCCGGCCGGTTTCAGCCCGACCTCCTACGCCAGCACCGTGCTCCTGCCGGACGAGTTGGTGCTTTGCCTGCGCCCCAACCCCAAGACGTTCGACAGCGTGCGCAGTGTGCTGGCGAGCTTCCTATGGCGCGACAACGATGAGCGGCAGCGATCCCTGGTGACCTTCGTCTTCACGCCTTTTCCGCTGGAAGCGCGTGAGCGCCCCGACCGCTGGATCGAGGAGCACCTGCTCTCCAGGAGGAGGGCGGCGCCCGGGCGTCGCTTCCGCATCGTCCGCCTCTACCAGGACCGGGGCATCGCCTGCGGCGAGAGCGGTCCGGGCTTCCTGCTCCACAAGGGCTATGAGTTCCTGGCGACCTTGATCGGCTCGGCCATCGATCCGGACCTGCTGTGGACGATCGAGCAGGAGATCGCCCGGCTCGCCAGCTCCGAAGCCGACCGCAGCCAGCGCCCGGGTGCAGCGCACGCCTCCACCCCTTCGCCAGCGCGCAAACCCTTCGTCGACCTCTACGCCCATTCGAGCGGCCAGAGCGCCGACGAGGCGCTCGCCGGGCTCGCCACGGTGCGAGGCGGATCATGAGACCGCCGGTCGACGTGCGCGACCGAGAGGCTCTGGCAACCGCCCTCTCCCAGGTCTTTCTCCTCGTCGAGAAGACCAACGCACAGGCTTTCTGGGTGGTGCGGCGCGGAGAGACCGGCCCTGTCTCCTTCCAGGACACCGGCCAGCGCATCTTCCGCCACGGCTGGGGATGGGGCCAGTACGCGACGATCCCCGCCCTCATGCGCCGGGCGGAGGTGCTCCCGCAGGCGGATGAGAAAGTAATCGCGGCCGCAGCCGAGCTGCTGTCCGAGCTCGACTTGCGGATGCCGAGGGACACGGAGCAGCTTCGAGAGAGCGTGCGGGTGTGCCCGGGCCTCGACGGCCCGACGTTCTCGACCGCCGCCATCGAAGGTCATTCGCATCCCGCCCGCAAGGTGCGCATCTGTTACTACGAGGAGCCCTGCGATCCCATTGCGGCGGTGCAGCTCTTTCTTGAGAAGGTGGTGGGCGAGTCCGGGCGGGCAGTCGACCACTACCTCCAGAGCTGGCTGCGCATCATCTTCGGACTGGTCTATGACAAGTCCACGAAGTACGTCCTTGCGACCGTCTGCGAACGCTTCAACAACCTGTTCTACGGCTCGGCCATTCCCTCCTCGCAGGACATCCATACCCGGCGTCCAGAGACCCTCGGCTCCTCGCTGCTCGTCTCCGAGATCCTGCGCACCCTGGAGCCTGGCGACGGACGACCGCTCACCTCCCTGGAGGAAGCGGATCCTGCGCTCCTGCGCCGGGCGCTCGGCATATATCTGTTCATCCGCTTTTGCCGCCAAGTGCGCTGCCGTTACTTCTTGTTCCCCGAGGAGCAGCAGACGGGCGGCAGGAAGTCCCACCTCGCCGCCGATTGCCAGTGCGTCACGGCTCTGCGCCCCTTGGCCTACACCTATTTCCAGGCGCGCATGTTCGGCCGGATCTCGGCGGTACCCGGGCTGAGCAACATCTTCCGGGGAGGCCTGCTGCCGCGGGTTCACGACGGTACGACGATGTTGCTGTTCGGTCCTCCGGGGGCCGGCAAGACCGCGCTCGCCCTCCAGATCATGGCGGATGTCGCGCGCTTCGGGGGACTTGCGATCTACTGCTCCTTCGAGGAGAGCTACGACCTGATCGTCGACCGGCTGGTAACCTTCGGTCAATATCAGCGCGAGAAGTTTCAGGTGATCGAGGCCGGGCCCGACCTGGAAGAGACGGTGCGCACGGCGCAGGTGAGCGACCCGCTCAAGGGATTGCTGATCCTGCTCCGCCTCGATGAGGCCGAGCGAGAGCCTCCCCCGTTGCCCGAGGTGATCCGGACCATCGCCAGCTCGACAGCCTCCTTCCAGGGCGAGCGGGCGATCGCCATCGACAGCATCAGCGCCCTTGGCTTGCGCGAGACCGAGGGCATGGGCGAGGCCTTTCGCCGGCGGGTCAATCTGCATGCCCTGGTCAAGGAGATCGAGGAATCGCACCTGCTGGGGCTGCTGCTTGGCGAGGAGGGGGATCCCGGCGCCACGACGCTTGGCTATCTGGTTGATACGGTTCTGCGGTTCAGCTTCGACGAGCCGACTCACACGCGTGCGATCGAGATCTCCAAGTGCCGCCTGCAGGACTATCAGAGCGGCCGTCACCCGTTCCGCATCGTCGATGGCAGAGGAAGCGTCATCTATCCCTCCCTGGTCTCCCGCCGCAGCAGCCTGAGACGGCGCGTCAAGTCGACCTTGAGCGAGCACCGCCTGATCCCCTTCCCCGAGTCCTGGCGCCAGAATCTGGATCTCGCGGGAATCTACGAGAAGGCGTCGGCGCTGCTCTGGGGCCCGCCGGGAGGCAAGACGCTGCTGCTCCTGCACCTGCTCACCACGCCCAGCCTGGAGCTCACCGGCGGCGTCAGCCACGGTGGCGGACTCGACCTGGAGCGGTGGAGCGAGGCCCACAGCCTCGGACCGCCGCGCAACATCCTGCTCGTCACCTTCCGGACCACGGAGGTCAACTTCTTCCAGGCGCTGAGGCACCAGCGGGCTCTCCACCAGAGCTGGGCGCGCATCGGACGCCGCCGGATGCGCTGGTACTCGCCCGGCGAGAACATCTCCGGCGACCAACTCGTTACCGAGATCTGGAAATACATCAAGCAGAGCCGCCGCGACGGGGTTCCCGTCGAGCGCATCGCCTTCGACGAGACCGAAACCGCGGAGGACTTCCTTCCCGCCCTCAAGCGCGAGCCCCTCTTCTGGCCAACCCTGCTCGAGATGACTTCGACCGAAGCGGCGACTACCTTCTTCGTCTACGGCAGCGAGGCCCCCGGTTCGCAGCTGATGGGGATGCTGCGCTCGAGCGTCGACTACGTCTTCAAGGTGAGCCGCCCACGCACCGTCGTGGTGGAGAAGCAGCCGAGCCTGGAGTTCGAGCACCAAAGCACTTCCTTTGTGGTCGACAGGGATGGGGTGATTGGCTGAGGCAGAACAGGGTAGAGTCTGCGGCAGGCGCGGTGGCTGTAGGCCAAGGGATTGGCTGTTATCGGCGGCTTTCGCCTTTGATGCCGAGGGCAAGCCGTCGAGCAGGGCCCGGTTGTGCAAGGCGTGGCCACTCTCCGGTTTCGTACGGATGGCGGCAGCTTCGATGGCCGTTTCCATGAAGCGCTGGAAGGGCGCTCCGCCGTCGTCTGGCTGGGCGGCGCGAGCGACGGGCTGAACGGGCCGGCCGGCGGCCTGTTTTCGCGGCTGGCCGGCAGGCTCGCCAAGGACCGCATCGCCTCGTTGCATCTCGACTACCGCGATCCCGAGGACCTCGAAGGCTGCGCCCTGGACGTCCTCACGGGCGTCGTCTACCTGGAATCCCTGGGGCGTCCCCGGGTGGCCCTCGTCGGCCACTCCTTCGGCGGCGCCATGGCCATCTCCGCCGGCGTCG
>JBAPYB010000131.1:0-7075 GCA_049284515.1 Thermoanaerobaculia bacterium | reverse complement strand
CTCCAACCACCCCACCTCCCGCTCCCGCCGCCCATACCCCGTCTCGGCCACGATTTTCCGCGCCACCTCCACGTGCCGCCGTGCCTCCTCGGTGTCCCCCTGCTGGAGGCCAAGGCGCGCCCACTCCAGATGGGCGTCGCAGGCATGAAGGCGCATCGAGCCGCGCTCCGCGATCTCCAGGGACTCGTCCAGGTCGGCCTTGGCGCCGGCCAGGTCGCCCCGCAGGCGCCGGAAGGCGGCCCGGGCCAGGAGGGCCCAAGGAAGGCAGTCCTCACGGCCCGCCTGCCGCAGGCCCTCCACGGCGCGGTCCAGGTGCTCCGCAGATTGGACGAGCTCCGCCTCGGCCTCCTCGCCGGGAGTTGCGAGGGCGGGAGCCGTCAGGGCCAGGCCGAGATGGGCCCAGCCCAGGGATAGATCCACGAGAGCAAAGGTCAACAAGCTGTGCCTTGCCTCCTTGGCAACTCTCAAAATCTCCCCGGCTCGCTCCCGCACCTCCCAGCACGCCTCGCGGAATCGCCGCGCAGGCTCCGGGTTCGCGGCGAGCCCGGCCAGACCGGACCCGTCCTCCAGCTCCGTCCGGCTCAGCAGCAGATCGCAGTATTGATGGCCCTGCAGCGAAGGCGTCGCCGCTGCGGTCGGCCAGCTCGACGCTCTGCTCCCCGAAGGTCACGGCGCGCGGCAGCTCACCCAGGGTCAAGGTCAGCTCGCTAAGGTTGTTGGCTCGGTTGGCCGCGTTTTCCCAGTCCTCTTGAGCGATGCACATTTCCAGGCTCGCCTGCACCGGCTGAGCCGCCTCCGCCAGCCGGCCCAGGGCGCGCAGGTCGAAGCCGGCCTCGTTGAGGACAAACGCCTGATCCGCCGGGCTGAGGCGGGGGGAGGGCCGGTCCCAGGGGGGATCGAAAAAGCCGGACAGGGCCGTCAGGTCCGAACCGATGGCCCCGAGCTTTCTGATGCTGAAGGCTTCTCGGCCGTGCCGAATCCGCCGCAAGTAGACCTCGTGGTAGGCCTCCTGCTGACGCCCCGCCCGGCAGCCGTGGAGGACCGCGGTGAAGAGGGGCTCCATCTCCTTCAGAGTCTTGGGCAGCTCCGGCGCCGAAGCCTTCAGGTGCTCGTAGAGCCGCAGGTTGCCCTCCCGCCAGGCGTCGGGATGCCCTTTCTCAAGCTCCTCCTGGAAGTAGGCCCGCACCAGGGGGTGGGCGTCGAGGGCTCCCGAGTCTTTCCCCTCCAGAAACAGCCGGCCCTCGCGCAGCCGGACCAGGGCTTTACGCCATTGATGCTCTTGCGCGGGACCTATGGCGTCGGTCAGGCCCGGAATCGCCGGCTCCGCTCGCAAGGCCTTCACCGCCTCGGGCTGTGCGGGCCGGTCGAAGAGACCGAGGAGACGGAGGGCTTGGCGCTCCGGCTCCTGGAACCAGCCGGCATAGGCCGCGATGACCCGCCGGGCGTGGCCGTGCTCGTCGGCCTCCTCGGCCAGCAGAGGCATCTCGCGGCGGCGCCGGACGTCGCTGCCGCAGAGGTCGCGCAGCCAGGTGCCCAGCAGGGTCAGCGCCAGGGCGTGGCCGCCGAACTCCTCGCAGGCCCGGCGCAATTCGGCCTCCGAGCCTTGAACGCCCAGCTCGCGCAGGAGCGCGACGCCCGCCTCGGCAGGGAGCTTTTCGAGGTCCAGGAACGCGGCCCCGGCCTTGCCGGCGACGTCGGCTACGCGGAGGCGGGTGGTGATGAGGCAGAGGCCGGGGTTCTGCACCGCCAGCTCGCGCACCAGGGCGGCGACGGCGGGGTCTTTGATGCGGCCGGTCTGCTCGCCCGGAGGATGTTGCAGCGGCTCCAGGCCGTCCAGGATCAACAGGGTCCGCCGCTCGCGAACCAGCCCCGCCAGCGTGACCCCCTTCTCCCAAGCCGAGCGGATCTCCTCTCCCCGGTGGCCGAGCCACCAGAGGGCCGCGTTCACGAAGGGCTCTCCCGAAGCGCTGGTCGTGTCCGTGCCCTGGCTGTAGAACGACCAGCCGAAGACCCGCTCGGCGCCCCGCCAGCCTTCGGCGCGCAGATCCTCCAGCCAGGCGTTGACGAGCGAGGACTTGCCGACGCCGCCGAAGGCGACGAGGCTGAAGACGTTGGTGGCAGGATCGTCCCAGGCGGCGTCCAGCCGGGCGCGTTCGGCCTCGCGGCCCACGAAGACGGAGCCGGTGAGGGGGAGGTGGGAGATGGAGACCTGCGCTGCCGAAGGATTTGCAGCCTCGATCGTTCCACCGGGCAGCCGCCGCGCGGCCTTCCCTATCTTGCCGCAGATCTTGGCCAGGGCCGCATCGCGCTCGGCTTCATCGAGATCCGTGAGAGGCCGTTTCGGGTCGTGGGCGGCCTGGATCGACGCGAAGGGGCCGTAATCGTGGACGGCGTGAGAGACCGGGATCCAAAAGATGGAGACGCCGCGAGTCTCGGCCGCCTCCAAGAGGTAGGGGACCTCCTCGTCCATGATGAAATCCGAGTCATAGAAGTGCTTGCTGACCAACAACACGGCGACTTGGGCCGAGGCCATGGCGCGATCGATCTCTTCCCGCCAAGGCGTGCCGGCCTTGATCTCGCCGTCCCACCAGACGTTGACGATCCCACTTCGCCTCAGAGGCGCCATCATGGTCCGCAGGGCCTCGACCCATTCCGGATCCTTGTGGCTATAGGAGATGAAGACCGTGGGGCGATCCCCGGCCGGCGCGGGCGGTGTTGGAGACATTGCAGGAAGATTGTAGCGGAGAGGGGGATCCGGCGGCCGGGTCTTCAGGCCTTCAGGCTGCCCTCCCTAAGTCCTTCCCACCATAAATACGGTGACGTATAGGATGTCCGAAGACCGTGCGTCGAACCACCAGCAGGTGGCAGACGTTCCGGAGGAGGCAGAGGCCCTGGAGAACCCTAATCCTCCGCAGGCTAGGAACCGAGCCCGTAGGGCGGCAGATTCGTAGCCCAGGGCGGGAGCCGGCGTAGCCGGCGGAAGCCCTGGGTAGGCGTCATTCGGTCCCTTCAATTCGCCCTGCCAAGGGCGCCCTTAGCAGGGCGGGAATCGAGATCGACATCGCCCACCCAGGGCTCGCGCCCTGGGCTGGAAGTCTGCCGCCCTACGGGCTCGGGATAGGGACTGATCGGCTGAATCACGGTGAACACGCCACGACGGAATACGTCTCCGTAATTGCGGTCCAGAGTACTAAGCCTGGGGCACCGTCCCAGGAAAGGGCAGATCCCTCAATCCAAAGTGCCGAGCTGCCTCGGTCGCCCTGCTTGCATTTTGAAGGCAGCGGCATCATCGTGAAGGCATGGGAGTTCGGATCACCATTCGCGACGTTCCGGATGCGGTGAAGGATGAGCTGGCTGCTCGGGCTGCCCTTCAAGGCAAGTCGATGCAGGAGTTCTTGCGCGCCGAGTTGGAGCGCTTGGCCGCGCGCCCTCCGGTTGAGGAGCTACTGGCGCGAATCCGGGACCGCAAGGTGACGGCGAAAACGAGGGTCTCCTCGCGAGAGATCCTGGGCCACCGCAACGCGGACCGCCCGTGAGCCGTCCTCGACTCCACGGTGTTGATTGCAGCCATCTCAGACAGCGGTGTAGAAGGCGCTTGGGCCTACCCCACAAGAATCCCGGCCATCTCCTCCGCCGACGCTGCAATCCGAATCCCGGTCGCCCGGAAGAGCCGCTCCGGGTCTCCCACCGCCCGCGGCGCTGCGGGAATGGCGAGGAGATCCGGCGACTGCTCGATGCGGAGGGTCACTCCGAGCCTTTTCGCCATGGCTTCCAGGATCGATCCCAGCGAGATCCCCACGCCTGAGCAGACGTTGAGGACCTGCCCCGGCGCGGGATTGGCCAACAGGTGGAGCGTCACCTCGACGACGGCGGCGAGGGGCACGTAGTCCCGGACGAGGTCGAGCCGCCCGCAGGTGACGGTGCGCTCCTCCCCTTCGCCGCTCAGCAGTTGCCGGCGCATGTTGCCGAGCGCCGCCGAAACCGGCAGCAGCGGCGAGACGAGGTTGAACGGCCGCAGGATCGTCAGGGGGATGCCGTGCTTCCGGGCGATGCCCTCCGCCAGGGTCGTCTGCGCCACCTTGGCCCGCCCATACTCGGAGACCGGCTTCAGGGGGGCCGCCTCGGCGATGGGCGAGGCGGGGGTGTCGCCGTACTCCGCCGCAGAGCCGAAGACGATGCAGCAGGCCGGAGCCCCGGCGCGAGCCACCCGCGCCACGGCGTCCAGCAGGTGGACCGTGGTGAGCACGTTGCTCGCGTACAGCTCGTGCCGGTCCGGATGCGTGCCCCCGGCCAAGTGGACCACGGCCGCCGGCTGTACCCGCTCGATCAGCGCGAGAGCTTCGTCCGGCCCGCTCAGGTCCGGCCGGCCGGCGGTGTGGACCCGCCACGATCCTGGCTGCGACGAGAGCGCCTTCATCAGCTCCCGGCCGATGAGGCCCGTGGCGCCGGTGACGAGGATGGAGTCGGCCATCAGGGGAGGAAGCGCTCGGGGTTCGCCCGGAAGACCTTCTCGCCCTCTTCCAAGTCCTGCATGCGGCCGAGGTCGAGCCAGTAGGCGTCGACCTCGCGCACGCGCACCCGCCGGCCGGTCGCCATGAGCTTGCCGACGAGGCCGGGCAGGTCGAGCGGCTGGCCGCGGGGAATGGCTTCGCCGATCGCCCAGGTGGAGACCACGTTGACGCCCATGCTGACCCGGTAGTGGAGGGTCGGCTTCTCGGTATAGCTCGCGAGATAGCCCCCTTCATCGGTCTCCAGCACGCCGAAATCGATGCCCACCGAGCGGCGGTTGGCGCAGATCGTGATCGCGTCGCCGGTGTCGTGCGCGGCCCAGGCCGCGGCCAGGCTCATGTCGGTCAGGGTGTCGCCGTTGACCACCAGCAGCCGGTCGGCGCCCTCCAGGTCGTCGAGCAGGGCGAGGCAGCCGATGGTCCCCAGGGGCTCGTCCTCGTAGACGTAGTCGATGGGGATGCCCCACTGGCTGCCATCGCCGCAGAAAGCCCGAATGAGGCCGGCCCGATGACCGACCGACAGCGTGATCCTTTCGAATCCCTGGCCCTTCAACTGGCGGATGAGGATCTCCAGGATCGACGTCTCGCCGATGGGCACGAGCGGCTTGGGGATGGTGAAGGTGAAAGGCCGGAGCCGGCTTCCCTTGCCGCCTGCCAGGATCAGGGCGCGCATCGTCGTCATCCGGCGTCAGACCCGGAAATCGGTGGAGTCGTCCGGAGGGTGCGCCAGCAGGTAGTCCCGCACCTGCGCGAGCCCCTGCGCCAGCGACACCGACGGCGCGTAGCCGAACGCCGCCGCGGCGCGCGAGGAGTCGCAGATCAGCCGGCCCACCTCGCTCTTCGCCGGCCGCACCCGCTCCTCTACCCGCCGCACCGGCTTGCCGGCGCCCGTCACGTTTCGCACCTGCTCCAGGATCTCGCCAATCGTGTGGCCCAGCCCTGAGCCGACGTTGTAGACGTTGCCCTCCACGCCGTCCGCGGCGGCGGCTCCCAGGAAGCCCGCCACGGTGTCGCTCACGTAGTTCATGTCCCTCACCGGATCGAGCGCGCCGACGGTGATCTCGTCCGCAAACAGCGCCTGCGCCATCAGCGACGGGATGACGGCGCGCAGCGACTGGCGCGGGCCGAAGGTGTTGAACGGGCGCAGGGTGACGACCGGCAGGTCGAAGGAAAGGAAATAGCTCTCGGCCAGCTTGTCGGCCGCGATCTTCGTCGCGGAGTACGGGGATTGGCCGACGAGAGGATGGTTCTCGTCGATCGGAGTGTATTGGGCGGTGCCGTAGGTCTCGGAGGTCGAGGTGTGGACCACGCGGCGAACGGTCTCGCGGCGCGCAGCTTCGAGAACGGCGAGGGTCCCCTTGACATTGGTCTCCACGTACTGCGATGGCGCCGCGTAGGAATACGGAATGCCGATCAGCGCCGCGAGGTGGAAGATGGTGTCCATGCCCCGCGCCATGGACTGCACGAACCAGGGATCGGCGACGTCGCCGAGGCGCACCGTGAGGCCCGGAGCCTCGACGCCGCGCAGGAAGCCGGCATCGGAGCGCGAGTTGTATTTGCCCAGCACCGCGACCTGCGCTTCCTGCTGCAGCAGGGCCTCCACGAGGTGGGAGCCGATGAAGCCGCAGCCGCCGGTCACCAGCACTCGCCTGCCGCGCCAGAACAGGGTCAGCCGTCCTCTCGAAGGGATGCGTCGCGCACCGCGAAAAGCTATCACTGCTACGATACCCGCGCCATGCCCAGCCTGCCCAATCCGCTCCTCATGATCCCCGGCCCCGTCGAGGTCTCCCCCGCGGTTCTCGCCGCCGCCGCCGGGCCGCCGATCGGCCACACGTCTCCCCGCCTCATCGAAGCGTTCGGCGTCTCGCTCGAACGGATGCGCCGGGTCTGGCTGGCGGAGGCGGCGAGCCAGCCGTTCGTCCTCGCCGGCAGCGGCACGCTCGCCATGGAGGTCGCGGCGGCCAATCTGCTGGAGCCCGGAGACCGGGCCTTGGTGCTCAACACGGGCTTCTTCTCGGAGCGGATGACGGCGATCGCGAGCCGCGCCGGCGCCTTGGTGACCGAAGTGGCCGCGCCGGTGGGCGAGGCACCCGGGACGGACGAGGTGCGCGAGGTCCTGCAACAGGACGGCCCGTTCAAAGCCCTCTTCGCCACCCACGTCGACACTTCGACGGGCGTGCGGGTCGATCCCGAGCCTCTCTGCCACCTGGCCCGCGAGGCCGGGACCCTCGCCGTGTTCGACGGCGTCTGCGCCGCGGCCGGCGAACGGTTCGCCATGGCGTCCTGGGGCGCGGACCTCTACTTCACCGCTTCGCAGAAGGCCCTGGGCCTCCCTCCCGGCCTGGCGTTGATGGTGGCCGGCGAGCGGGCGCTCGACGCACGGGCCGCGCGGCGGGCCTCGCCGCCGCCGCACTACCTGGACTGGCAAGCCTGGCTCCCCGTCCACCGCGCCTACGAGGAGCGCAAAGCGAGCTATTTCGCCACTCCCGCTACCACCCTGGTGATGGCGCTGGAGGCCGGGCTCGGCGAGATCCTGGAGACGGGAATCAAGGCGCGCTTCGCCGCCC
>JBAPYB010000130.1:0-14765 GCA_049284515.1 Thermoanaerobaculia bacterium | reverse complement strand
TTCCTGTCCCGGCCGCTCCCCCGGCCGCCGGTGCTCGGCGCCGGCAACCGGCGGATCGCGGGCGTCCTCGCTCTGGCCGCGGAGCTCTGGCTGCGCCTGGGGCGGCCGGTGGACACCGGGCAGGCGTTCTATAAAGATGCTCGCTGGATCGACCGCACGGCCTACGATCTCGAGGCCCTGGCTCGCGAGGGGAACCTGGGAGTGCTTCCCCTCGAAGCTGCGAGCCGGGAGATCGTGGCCGAGTGTGCCGAAGGCGGCGAGTCGGAGCGTCTCGCTCGATTGCTCGCCGACTACCTGGCGCCGGACGGACCCGGCGCGGACGAACCCTGGAGGACTGCCGATGTCCAGACGACCCGGACCCCCTAGATCCTTCCTTCTCGTGCTCCTTTTCAGCGTCCTGGCCGCGGCGCCTGTTCGCGCCTCTTTCTCGGTGAGCCCGCACGCCAGCCAGGGCGACTTCGAGGCGTTCCACCGCCGTTTCAGCTCGGACGCCTGCTTCTACCCCCGCCACGGCGCGGCGCCCCTCGGCCTGATCGGCTTCGAGGTCTACGCCGACGCCACCTACGACGATGCGTTCGACGATCAGTCCTTCAACTCCACGGCCGTGGACGGCAGCTATACGGGCGGTTTCCTCTCCGTGGCCCGGGTGGGGGCGCGCAAGGGCCTTCCCGGTGGCGTCGACGTGGGGCTCGCCTACGGCAAGACCCTGAATGGCGATGTGAAGCTCGTCTCGGCGGAGCTGCAGTACGCCATCCTCCACGGCGGCGTGCTGGAGCCGGCCCTCTCGGTGCGCGTCACCGGCACCCGCACCGTGGATGCCACGGCCTATGAGCTGAGCCAGTACGGCGCCGACGTGCTGCTCTCCAAGGGCTTCACCGTGCTCACTCCCTACGTCGGCGCCGGCTTGATCCGCAGCAGGGGGCGGCTCAATCGCGGGCTCCAACCGTCTTTCGAGGACACGGAGACGCACGGTGTGGCTTTTGCGGGCGTCACCCTCAACCTGCTGCTGCCGAAGCTCAACTTCGAGGTGGAGAAGGGCGAGGCCGTGCAAGCGGCGGTGCGGGTCGGATTCGGGTTTTGAAGGATTCGGGAGGTCTTGGAATGAGCACTGCGTGGATCGACCTGCGTTCCGACACCGTCACCCGCCCCGACGACGAGATGCGCCGGGCCATGGCCGCGGCCGAGGTGGGCGACGACGTCTTCGGCGAGGACCCCACGGCCCGGCGGCTGGAGGAGGAGGCCGCCGCCGCCGTGGGAATGGAGGCCGCCCTGTTCGTCCCCTCGGGGACCATGGGCAACCAGATCGCCCTCCACCTTCACGGCCGGCCGGGGGGCGAGGTGATCTGCGACTCCATGTGCCACATCGTCAACTACGAGAACGCCGCGATGGCCGCCCTCTCCGGCCTCCTTCCCAAGACGCTCATCTCGCCCGGCGGCCTGCTCGACCCGCAAGCCGTGGAGGCCGCCATCGCCCCCAAGGCCAGCTACCGCGCGCCCACCGTGCTCATCGAGGTGGAGAACAGCCACAACATGGCCGGCGGCACGGTCTACGACCGGCCCCGGCTGGAGGCCCTCCTGGCGGTGGGGCGGAGGCACGCCCTGCCCGTGCACCTGGACGGCGCCCGGATCTTCAACGCCGCCCTGGCGCTGGGCACCACCGCGCCGGCCCTGGCCGCGGGCTTCGACTCGGTGATGTACTGCCTCTCCAAGGGGCTGGGAGCCCCCGTCGGCTCGCTGCTCTGCGGCGGGCGGGACTTCATGGCCGAGGCCCGGCGGGTGCGGAAGATGCTGGGCGGCGGCATGCGGCAGGTCGGCATCCTGGCCGCGGCGGGGCTGGTGGCCCTGCACAAGGGACCGGCCCGCCTGCCGGAGGACCACGAAAACGCCGGCCGCCTGGCCCGCGCCCTCGCCGAGCTGCCCGGCGTCGAGCTCGATCTCGCCACGGTGCGCACGAACATCGTGATCTTCCGCCTGACGCCGAGGTTCTTCGGCGGCAGCGCTCCGGAGGGTGGGCCGGAGGGCGGCTTGACCGCGGCCTTTCTCGCCCGCCTCAAGGAGACCGGCGTCCTGGGGAGCACCGTCAGCCGCGATCAGGTGCGGCTGGTGACCCACCGCGACGTGAATCGCACCCAGGTCGATCAGGCGATCGAACGGATTCGCGGGCTGGTGGGGGTGGCGGCCGCTTAATGCGGATCGTAAGCTGCGAGGCGCAAGCTCGGCGTTCATGGAAAAAATCCTGGTAGTCGACGACGATGCGGACCTGCTGGTTCTCGAAGAGACCGTGCTGGCGAGAGCCGGGTTCGCGGTCTCCGCCGTCTCCGACCCGCTGCTGGCGCCCGAGCTGGCCCAAGGGGGCAAGTTCGACGCCGCCGTGCTGGACGTGATGATGCCCGGGATGAACGGCTTCGAGCTGCTGGAGCTGCTGCGGGCGGACGACCGCACCCGCTCCATTCCCGTGCTGCTGTTGTCGTCGCTGACCGAGGCCTCGGAGCGCATCCGCGGTCTTCAGCACGGCGCCGACGACTATCTGGGCAAGCCCTTCCACCCCAAGGAGCTGGTATGCCGCCTCCAGCGGCTGCTCGCCAAGGGCGCCGGACAGGCCGAGAGCCTGGAGGGGAGGCTCGAAGACTTCCCGTTCAGCGAGGTCGTCCAGCTCCTCGAGCGCAACCGCAAGAGCGGCTTCCTGGCAGTCGTCGGGCGGGAGGGGTTCGGCCGCCTGGTGCTGTGCGAGGGCGCGATCTTCGGCGCCAGCTTTGCGCGCCTCACGGGGGCCGACGCCCTGGTCGCCCTGATGACGATGCGGTGGGGCCGCTTCCGGTTCACCCCCCACTCCAATCCCCAGCAGGTGAGCTTTCTGGCGGAGCAGCCCATCGATCTGCAATGGGCCATTCTGAAAGCGGCCTGGCTCGAAGACGAGCTCAGCCGCCGGCTCGTACCGCCGGAAGAGTCGCCGCTGCTCGCCTCCGGCCGCAGCGCTCCGCCGGTGCCGGAAGGCTTCCCCCGTCTGCCCGTGGCCACGGTCCTCGACCGGGTCGTCACGCTGCCGGGCGTCACCCTGGCGGACCTGGTGGCGGGCCAATGGGCGGCGCCCAACCGGATTCGCCTGACCGTCGCCTGGTTGTGCGAGATGGGCGTGCTCCACACCTCCGGCGGCGCCGCCTGGGCCGACAAGCCGCAATAGCCTCTCGACGCCTACAGCCGCGCCACCAGGTCCATCTCCACCAGGGCGCCCTTGGGCAGACCGGCCACCTGCACGGTGGAGCGGGCCGGCCGGTGGTCTCCCATCGCCTCGGCGTACAGCTTGTTGAGCGCTTGAAAGTCCTTCAGGTCGGTGAGGAAGACGCTGGTCTTGACCACGTTGGCGAAGGTGCAGCCGGCCGAGGCCAGGACAGCTTCCAGGTTCTTCAGCATCTGTCGCGCCTGGGCCTCGAAGCCGCCCGGCGCCAGCTCGCCGGTGGCGGGGTCGAGCCCCACCTGGCCGGAGGTGTAGAGCCAGCCGTCGACCTCGACGGACTGGGAGTAGGGTCCGATCGCCTGCGGGGCTTCGTCGGTGTGATGAAAGCGCATCTTCGGTCCTTTCTCGGCAAGGCGGCGCTCTAGGAAGGGGACGGTAAATCCGGCGCGTCCTCGGCGTCCATCACCGCGATATAGGGGAGGTTGCGGTAGCGCTCGTCGAAATCCAGACCGTAGCCCACCACGAACAGCTTGTCGATCTCGAAGCCCCGGTAGTCGATGCGGACCTCCACCTCCCGGGCCGCCGCCTTGTCCAGCAGGGCGCAGAGACGGACGCTGCGGGCGCCGCGGAAGCGCAGCAGGTCGAGGATGGTGCGCAGCGTGTAGCCGGTGTCGACGATGTCCTCGATCAGCAGGACGTCCTTGCCGCGGATCGACAGGTCGAGATCCTTGCGGATCCTCACCTCGCCGGGGCTGGTGGAGGAGCCGTAGCTCGACGTCTGGAAGAAGTCGATGGCGAGCGGCACCGTCAGGCGCTTCAGCAGGTCCACCATGAAAAAGACGGAGCCCTTGAGCACGCCGATGCAGATCAGGCGGTCGCTCCCGGCCTTGGAATAATCGCGGTCGATCTCGGCCGCCATCGCCGCCACCCTCGCTTCCAGGTCCTCCTGGGAAATCAGAACGCGCACGCGGGTTTTCCTTTCGGTTTTCCTTTCGGGGTGGCTTGGCGTAGACTCTTGCTGCTCATCTGACTGTGCAACTGCCGAATCGGACAAGGCATTCTCCCATGACGACCGTCCAAGAGCTGAGTGTCCTTCATCGCCGCTACGCCGACACCTCGCACCGCTTCCGGGCGAGCTGGACGTTCCACCAGTTCCTGCAGAGCCTGGGCAAGACCCTGCTGCAAAGGGTGGAAGATCCCCACTCGACCGAGTTCCAGGACCTCTACACCGGGCTGAAGGAGATCTCCCAGAGCCTGAACGCGTCCGAAAGCGATCGCATCCGGCACCGTCTGGAGGCGATCGACCGCCGGCTGACGGAGCTCGTCGTCGAGCTTGGCGAGGAGGATACCAAAGTCACCCCCGACTTGCTCCGGCAGTTCTTCCGCCGGGTCAAGAACTACGACGAGAAGATCCTCTCCCAGCTCGTGCGCTTCTACCTCTACGCCCACACCGGCGGGCTTTGGCCCACGGAGCGGCTGGACAAGGTGGACTTCCTTCTCGCCCGTCTCTCGGAGGAGGTGGACGAGCGCTCGGGCGAGCTGGTGCTGCGCAATCATCACCGCTTGAACGAGATCTTCCAGGGGATCTGGAGCCAGATCGGCGAGCCGCCCCCCGGCGACCAGGCCATCGAGGAGCGGCGGGCGGAGATCGACGCCGTGCGCCACGAGATGTCGGCCGTCGAGAGCCTCGACCACCTCAATGGCACCGGCCTGATCCGCCGCTACCGCGAGCTCAAGCACGGCCTGGGCTCCTGGTACTTCTTCCCCGACCTGCTGCTCCCCATCCAGGAGACCAACCTGGTCTTCAAGGGCCGCATCCACAAGCTCTACCGCCAGGAGGAGCAGCGCATCATCGCCGAGTACCAGCGGGTCTTCGAGCTGGAGCGCGAGGTGCCGTTCGACACCCAGCTCGACCGCGAGCTGGGCGAGTTCCGCGAGGAGATCGAGCGCTTCGAGAAGCAGCTCCAGCGCGAGGAGTTCCGCCTCGGCGACATCGCCCTCATCCGGCAGCGGGTGAAGGACCTGCTGCCCCGCCTCGCCGCCGGCCGCCCGGGCACGGGCGAACGGCCCACCGGTCCGCCGCCCACCGTCGACACCGGGGAGTTCACCCTGCAGCGGGCGGGGGCCGCCTCCGCGGCGCCGCTCAAAACGCACGAGGAGCTGCTGGGCGACTACTACCGCCGGCTCGTCGACGCCCTGCGCGACGTCAATCCGCCCGACCTGGCGCCGGAGCGGGTGGTCCTCCGGCCCGAGGTCTTCGCCCTGCGCATCGAGGTGCGGGAGGTGGAGGCCTACCGCCGCATCTTCGGCAAGAGCGACTCCGACCGCGAGCTCGAGCAGTTCCTGCTGGAGTCCGCCGCCCTGCGCGTACGCATCAACGAGGAGGCGCACGACATCGCGAGCCTGCTCGACGAGACCTCCGTCACCGGCGACTCCGTGGTCTTCGCCCGCGCCCGCTTGACGGCCCGCGTGGCCGACGCCTATCTCTGGCGGTTCAGCCACGTGCTCAACGAGCTGATGATGAACGGCAACCTGGCCGAGTGCCGGCAGGTGCAGCTCCTGCGGATGCGGCTGATGCGGGACTACTCCGGCCTCTGGCTGCTGGCCTTCAAGCCGCTCTACAAGCGCGTCCCGGCTGGAACGCTGGCTTGAGGGAGACGTCCGGCGTGAGGGCTCGCCTCAAGGATCACAAATGAAAAAGTCAGGCGTTCTCGTTGCCGGCCTTCTTGTCGTCCTGTATGCCGCTCCGTCTCTCGGCTCTCCCCCGGCCACCCGCAAGGAGCCGGTGACCGACCAGTACCACGGCGTCGAGATCGTGGACGAGTACCGTTGGCTGGAGAGTTGGGACGATCCGGCGGTGAAGGCGTGGAGCGATGGGCAGAACGCCTATGCCCGCTCGGTTCTCGACCGGCTGCCCGGCGTCGACAGCATCCGCCAGCAGGTGGCGGCGATCCGGAAGATCGAGGTTCCGCGCTACGGCAGGCTGACCTACGCCGGCGGCCGGCTCTTTGCGCTCAAGGCCGAGCCCCCGAAGCAGCAGCCCTTCCTCGTCGTCATGCCCTCGGCAGACGCCCCGGGAGCCGGGCGCGTGGTGGTCGACCCCGTGAGGTTCGATCCCAAGGGCGGGACGTCCCTGGACTGGTACGTGCCGTCGCCGGACGGCGCGCAGGTGGCGGTATCGCTCTCGACGGCCGGCTCCGAGCAGGGCGACCTGCACGTCTTCGCAACCGGAACCGGTGCGGAGGCCAGTGAGGTCGTCCATCGCGTGAGCTCCGGCACGGCCGGCGGCAGCGTCGCCTGGGACCGCGAGGGGCGCGGCTTCTTCTACACGCGCTACCCGCGCGAAGGGGAACGCCCGCCGGCGGATTTGAGCGCCTACGTTCAGGTTTATTACCACCGCCTCGGGACGCCGGAGACGGCGGACCGCTACGAGATCGGCAAGGATTTCCCCCGCCTCGGCGAGATCCTTCTCCGGCGCAGCCCGGACGGCCGCTACATCCTCGCGACCGTGCAGAACGGCGACGGCAACGAATTCGAGCACCACCTGCGGACTCCCAACGGCCACTGGCTGCGCCTCTCCCATTTCGGCGACAGGATCATCGACGGGTTCTACGGCCCGGGGGATTCGCTCTACGTGCTCTCGCGCGCCGGTGCGCCGCGCGGCAAGCTGCTGAAGGTCTCGTTGAAGGACGTGGTCCGGCGCCGGCGTCTCGACGCCGCGAAGGCGGCGGTGGTGGTGCCGCAGAGCGACGCCGTCATTCAATACGACTTCCCGTACCCCCAGAACGACATCGCCGTGACGGACAAACGCCTGTTCGTCATCGAGGGAGTCGGCGGCCCGCACCGGGTGCGGATCTTCGACCTGGCGGGAAAACCGCTGGGAGCGCTGCCGCTTCCTCCCTCCGCCACCGTCTCCCAGGTGCTGAGAGTCGACCGCCGCGACGCCGTTCTGTACCGCACCGAGACCTACACCGAACCGATCGCCTGGCACCGCTGGACGCCGGCCGGCGGGGGAGCGGTCAAGACGGCTCTCTCCGTCCCCTTCCCGGTCGATTTCAGCGACGTCGAGGTCGTCCGCGACTGGGCGACCTCGAAAGACGGCACCCGGGTGCCGATGACGATCCTTCACCGCAAGGGCTTGAAACGCGACGGCAACAACCCGGTGCTGCTGATTGGATATGGCGGCTACGGCCTCAGCCTGTCCCCTTCGTTCGATCCCGGGTTGAGGCCCTGGCTGGACCACGGCGGCGTCCGGGTGATCGCGAACCTGCGGGGCGGCGGCGAGTTCGGCGAGGAGTGGCACCAGGCGGGGAACCTCACCCGGAAACAGAACGTCTTCGACGACTTCCTTGCCTGCGCCGAGCATCTCGTCCAAGCTGGATACACGAAGAAAGACCGGCTCGCCATCGAGGGCGGGAGCAACGGCGGGCTGCTCATGGGCGCGGCGCTCACCCAGCGCCCCGAGCTGTTCAAGGCGGTCGTTTCGCACGTTGGGATCTACGACATGCTGCGCGTCGAGCTCGACTCCAACGGCGCCTTCAACGTGCCGGAGGTGGGCTCGGTGAAGAATCCGGAGCAGTTCCACGCCCTGCTCGGCTACTCGCCCTACCACCACGTGCGCGACGGCGCCGGGTACCCCGCGGTGCTCCTGATGACGGGGGCCAACGACCCGCGGGTGAACCCCGCGCACTCGCGCAAGTTTGCCGCCCGGTTGCAGGCGGCCGGGGCGCAAACGGTTCTGCTGCGGACGAGCTCGACCAGCGGGCACGGCTTCGGCACCCGGCTCGACGAGCGGATCGAGCAGGAGGTCGACGTCCTCGCCTTCCTCTTCGACCAGTTGCAGATGGGGACCCAGCCGGGCACGACGGGCGGCGCCGGGAGGCCTTGAAGGCGGCGGCCTCTGCGATAGACTCCGGCGCCATGCGCCGCCACCGCCTCTTCCGCCTCCTGCTCACCCTGCTGGTCTGCTTCCTCTCCCAGGCGATGCTGCCCGGAAATGCCGCCTGGGGCCAGGTGCGGGGACCCTTGGGCGCCGCCATCGATCGCTACCTGAAGGCGCTCGTCGGCTACGGCTACTCCGGCGCCGTGCTGGTGGCGAGGCGCGGCGAGATCGTCCTCAACCAGGGCTATGGCCTCGCGGACCGCGCCCAGAAGAAGCCGTTCACCGCCGACACCCTGTTCGACATCGCCTCGATCAGCAAACAGTTCACGGCCGCCGCCATCCTCAAGCTGGAGATGCAGGGGAAGCTCAAGGTCGAGGACAAGATCGCCCGCTTCTTTCCCTCGGCCCCTCCGGACAAGGCCGGGATCACGCTGCATCAATTGTTGACGCATACCTCGGGCCTGCCGGACAGCATCGGCGACGAATACGACGTCATGACCCGGGAGAATTTTCTCAAGGGTGTGTTCGCCGTGCCGCTGGAGCATCCGCCCGGCGGCCGCTTCCTGTACTCGGACGCGGGCTATGCCCTGCTGGCGGCGGTGGTGGAGGGGGTCTCCGGCCATACCCTGGCCGACTTCCTGCACGACCAGATCTTCGTGCCGGCGGGCATGCATCACACCGGTCTGACGGTGAGCGCCGAGGACCGTGCGCGCCTGGCGCACGGCCACACCCTGGACGGCGACTGGGGAACCTCGCTCGATCATCCGTACGGGCCGGACGGACCGTGGTGGAACCTGCGCGGCAACGGCGGGATCCTGACGACGACGGGCGACCTCTTTCTCTGGGACAAGGCGCTTCAGGGCGATGCCGTGCTGTCGCGAGTCGAGCGCGAGAAGTACCAGCGGCCCTACGTCCGCGAGACCGGCGCTCCCGAGCCGAAGTACGCCTACGGCTGGTCGGTGACGAAGAGCCCCACCGGCCATGCCCGCCTCTCCCACGTGGGCGGCAACGGCGCCTTCTTTTCCGACTACCGCCGCTATCCGGAGGACGGCCTGGTGATCTTCACCGACGCCAACACGATCGCCTATTCGGCGACCATGATCTCCGACCAGATCGAGCGGCGGGTCTTCGGCAAGCCGGTCGTCGAGCCCCCGGTCGCCGTCGCGGCCCAGGAAAAAGACCTTCAACGCTGCTCAGGAAACTACAAGCTGGGCGCGGACGAGCACTTGAAGGTCGCCGCGGAGGCCGGCCGGCTGGCCGTCACGGCGGACGGCGGCGAAGGCCTGAGCCACATCTTCGGCGCCGTGGGGAAGGAACGCCTGAAGCGCTTCGCCCAGCGTGACCGCCGGGTGGAGGCCATGCTCCAGGCGGCGCTGCACAGTAAATTCGAGCCGCTGGGCGACCTCATGGAGCTGAACGCCCAACGGGCCGCCAAGCGTTGGCGGGCCGCCGTGAAGCCGAGCGAGGACGCGCTCGGCGCCTGGAAGAGTTACGAAGTGATCGGCACCAGCAGCAACGACGGCGTCGTCATGACTTTCGCCAAGCTCACCTTCGAGAAAGGCACGCGGGTGCTCAACGTCGCCTGGGCGGGACCCGGAGCGGAGGGAATTGCGGTGAGCCACGCCGTTCGGCCGGCCTACTACCTGCCCGAGGGGCCCGGCCGCTTCGCCACGTTCGACATCGGCACCGAGGCGGCCGTGCACCTGAGCTGCACGAACGCAGGCGTCCTCCGCATCGAGACCGTGGGCGGCGCCGTCGAAGCCCGGCGGGTGGCGCCCTGAACCGAGAGGCCAAACCCTATGAAAACCATTTCCTGGATCGTGCTCCTGATGGTCTCGTTCGCATCTTCGGCCCTGGGGCAGGCGGCTCGCCCGGACCAGGACAAGCTCAAGGAAGACCTGACCCGTCTTGAAAGACAGTCCTGGGAGGCGTGGAAGAACCATGATGGGAAATTCTTCCAGACGTTCCTGTCGGACGATCACCTGGAGGTCGGCTTTCAGGGGCTGTCGGACAAATCGCAGGTCGTCTCTTTCGTCGCCAGTCCGATTTGCAGAATCAAGAGCTACGAGCTCGACGGCTTCGAGCTGCGAAAGTTCAGCCCGGAGACGGCCCTCCTCACCTATCGTGCGGCGCAAGAAACGACCTGCAACGGCCGCCCGGTGCCGAGCCCTGTCTGGGTGAGCTCGCTCTACGTCAAGCGCGGCGGGCACTGGCTCAACGCCCTGTTCCAACAGAGCCAGGCCGGCCGGTAAGATCCATCCTCATGGACGCCGGCCGCGCTTTCCTGGAAGCACGCGATTTTCTGATCGCCCACCGCGACGACTACGCCGCCGCCTATGCGGGTTTCCAATGGCCCGCGCTCGACCGGTTCAACTGGGCGATCGACTACTTCGACGTCTACGCCCAGGGCACCCCCGGCGGTCACCGTCCGGCGCTCTGGGTGGTGGACGACGAGGGGGGAGAGACCCGGCTCAGCTTCGCCCAGCTTGCCGAGCGCTCCAATCGCGTCGCCAACCATCTTCGGGCCTGCGGCGTGCGGCGGGGCGACCGTGTGCTCGTGATGCTGCCCAACGTGGCGCCGCTCTGGGAGATCATGCTGGCGGCGATCAAGCTCGGGGCGGTGGTCAGCCCGGCCACGACACTGCTGTCGGCGGCCGATCTCCACGATCGTATCGAGCGCGGGGAGATGCGGCACGTCATCGCCGACGCGCCGTCGGCCGGCAGGTTTGTCGAGGTGCCGGGGAGCTACACCAGGATCGTGGTGGGGGAGACAGAGGCCGCTGGCTGGCTTCCCTATGCTGCGGCCTCTGAGGTGCCGGCGGCCTTCGCGCCGGACGGCCCCACCCGGGCGGACGATCCCTTCCTGCTCTACTTCACCTCGGGGACGACGGCCAAGCCGAAGATGGTGCTCCACACCCACCAGAGCTATCCGGTGGGGCATCTCTCGACGATGTACTGGATCGGCCTGCGCGAGGGGGACGTGCACCTCAACATCAGCTCGCCCGGGTGGGCCAAGCACGCGTGGAGCTGCTTTTTCGCGCCGTGGAACGCGGGCGCGACCATCTTCATCCACCAGCTCCCGAGGTTCGACGGGCAGAAGACGCTGGCGGCGCTGGTGCGCCACGGGGTGACGACGCTCTGCGCGCCGCCCACGGTCTGGCGGATGCTGATCCTCGAGGATCTGAAGGCGTATCCGGTGAAGCTGCGCGAGCTGGTGAGCGCCGGCGAGCCGCTCAACCCGGAGGTGATCGCGCAGGTGCGGGAGGCGTGGGGGCTCACCGTCCGCGACGGCTACGGCCAGACGGAGACCACCTGCCAGATCGGCAACCCGCCCGGCGAGGAGGTGAAGGTGGGCGGCATGGGCAAGCCGCTGCCCGGCTATCGCATCGACCTCCTCGACGGGGAGGGGAACCCCGGGGACGAAGGGGAGATCTCGATCCGCCTCGATCCCCGCCCGCTCCCCCTGATGACGGGCTACCTCGACAACCCGGAGGCCAGTGCCGAGCTGCTCGGCGGCAGCCACTACCGCACCTCGGACGTGGCGACCCGCGACGCCGGCGGCACCTTCTGGTACGTGGGCCGGGCGGACGACGTCTTCAAGAGCTCCGACTACCGGATCAGCCCGTTCGAGCTGGAGAGCGCGCTGATCGAGCACGAGAGCGTGGCCGAGGCCGCGGTCGTGCCATCTCCCGATCCCATCCGCCTCGCCGTGCCCAAGGCGTACGTGGTGCTGAAACCGGGAGTGGAGCCGTCCCCGGCGGCGGCGCACGCGCTGTTCCGCTTCTCCCGGCAGCGGCTGGCGCCGTTCGCCCGCATCCGGCGCATCGAGTTCGCGGAGCTGCCCAAGACCATCTCGGGAAAGATCCGCCGCGTGCAGCTCCGGGCGATGGAGAAGGAGCGCCACGCCCGCAACGTCCGGGGCGAGCACGAATACCGGGAGGACGACTTCATCGATCTCGATTGAGCTGGAGTGGTCCTTCCAGCCCGGTTGGCTGTATGCTGTAGCCACGTGTTCCACTTCCCGAACCTGTTTGGATGAGTCGCGGCCGGACCGGCCGCCAAAAGGATGACACCGTTGGCCAAACCGAACTATCAGCACGAAAAGCGTCAGAAGGACCTGGCAAAGAAAAAGAAGAAGGAAGAGAAGATGCGGCGCAAGGCTGAGCGGGCCAATGCGACCAAGGAGGGGGACCCGGAGATCGCGCCAGCCGAGGGAGAGACTCCCTCGCCCTAGGTCGTGCCGCGATGAAATGGGTTCTGGGAGTTTTCTTCGTAGTGGCCGGGGCCGCGCATTTCGTGCGGCCCGACGTCTACATGAGAATCATGCCTCCCTACCTGCCCTGGCACCGGGGGCTCGTCCTGCTGAGCGGCCTCTGCGAGGTGGCGCTCGGCGTCCTGGTCCTGACCCCGCGTTTCTCCATACCCGCGGCCTGGGGACTGATCGCGCTGCTGATCGCCATCTTTCCCGCCAACGTCCACATGGCGATGAACCCGCGGTCCTATTCCATGATCAGCCCCTTCCTCCTGTGGCTCCGCCTGCCGCTCCAGGGCGTGCTCATCGCCTGGGCGTATGCGTATACCTGAGGGCCTTCACGGTTCCGGTTTCTTGACGTCCAGCGTCAGCGGCTCACACTTCAAGGCCATCGGCTGGTGCCGGTCGCGCGGGCGCGGCGCCGCGGTGGCGTCCTTCGTCACGTCCATCAGGTTCCCGGTCACCTTCACCTGGTACCGGCCGGGCTGCTTCACGTCGTAGGCCTCGGCAAGGTCGAGCGAGACGTTGAGGGAGTCCTGAGGCGTGATCTCGACGTATTCCTGCCGCCCCGGGTCGCCCCGCTTCAGCAGCGGACCTCGATAGGGCAGGTCGGTCCCCTGGAAGCTGACGGTGAAGATCGTCCCCCTCCAGCCCTCGATGGGCGTGTTCCAGCGCAGCACCCAGAGCGGTCCGTCCGTCCGGTTGACCAGCCGGAAGCGCAAGGCGACGGGACCGCCGGCCACCAGCGGATGGACGGCCTCCATGCGGCACTCCAGAGGCGGGACGGGGACGGCGGCTTTCATGCAATGGGCGGTGGCGATTGCGAGCAAGGCGATCGGGAGGAGGCGAGTCATCCGTGGCAGTGTATCCTCGACGCGGCCCCGGCTGTTAGGATATAACCCCAGACCTCTCTGGCTCAGTGTCGGAGACGCGTGGCGTCAGCCACGCTCAAGGGGGTTGCGATGTCTCCAGAAGGGAACAAGGTACGGATCGACGACCGCCGGCGTGAGCTTGCGCGGTCGGTCCGGGCCTGCACGGTAGAGCAGTTCCATCAGCAGATGGTCGACGCCGGGGTATCCCGCGCCTTTGTCATCTATGAGAACGGGGAGTTCACTCTCTCGCATCCGCTCTTGAAGCCCGTCCAGGCGTTTCTGGAGCTGTCGCACGACTTCTCCCGCCATGAAGGGATCTTCATCGGCCGGGAGGAGGGCATTGCGACGCTGTTCTTCGCTTTCGTCCACGATACCCGGCGCGGGCTGTCTCAGGGGGGGCTGCGCTTCACCCGCTATCCCAGCCTGGCGGAGGTCCTGGTGGACGGCGTCCGGCTCGCCCAGGGGATGACGCGCAAAAACGCTCTGGCCGGCCTGTGGTGGGGGGGAGGCAAGGGGATCATTCCCCTTCCTCCAGGCTACGAGCGGCCGGAGAAGATGACGGACCCGGAGGAGAGGAGGCGGATCTTCGAGGCGTACGGCAGGTTCGTCGCCAGCCTCGGCGGCATCTACTATACGGCGGAGGACGTCGGCACCAATACGCCGGACATGAACGCGATCCTCAGCCAGAACCGCTTCGTCACTTGCATCTCTCGCTCGCTCGGCGGCAGCGGCAATCCCTCGGCGCACACGGCCCGCGGCGTCCTCCGCGGCATGCAGGCGGCCTGGCTCTTTCTGGCGAAGACCGACCGCCTGGAGGGAGTCCGGGTCGCCGTGCAGGGGGCGGGCAACGTCGGCGCTCCCTTGATCGAGCTGCTCGACGATGCCGGCGCCCGTGTCTGGATCTGCGACGTCAACGAGGAAGCCCTGCGCCGGATCAAGGAGCGGCGGCCCCGGGTCCAGATCGTCCCCACGGACCAGATCTTCGACCTCGACGTGGACGTCTTCTCCCCCTGTGCCCGCGGCGCCGAGGTCAACAGCGAGACCATCCCCCGGCTCAAGGCGCGGCTGGTCTGCGGAGCGGCCAACAACATCCTGAGGGAGCCGGAGGACGCGGACCGGCTGCGCCAGCGCGGCATTCTGTTCGTTCCGGACTACATCTGCAATCGCATGGGGATTACCAACTGCGCGGACGAATGGCTCGGCTATCTCGAAGAGGACGTCCGTTTGGCCTCGGAACGGGTCTATCCGGATACCTCCCGCGTGCTGAAACATGCTCACAATCTGGGGGTCTCCACCCTCGATGCCGCCGACGAGCTCGCGGATATCGCCGCGAGCGAGCTCCACCCCATGCTTGGGCACCGCGGGCGGCGCATCATCGATCACCTGATCACCTCGGGCTGGCACCAGGGCGGGCCGAAGCCGCGGCGGGGCGGCGATGGGCGCTCGGTGGTGGGGCCGGCGTTCGATCCCGCGCTCGACGAGCCGCGTCTCCGGGTGGCCTGGGAGCGGGAGGACCGTTTCCGCGGCCACGGCAAGGCGATCGCCACGGCGCCGATCTCGGCGGCGGCACGCCCCCACCTGGCG
>JBAPYB010000129.1:0-1983 GCA_049284515.1 Thermoanaerobaculia bacterium | reverse complement strand
TACGAATCAACAAACCAGTCCCAGATTGCACCGCGACGGCCCAGTCTGGGACTGGAGCTCTCACCGCTCTCCACCGCCCCGAAAGAGCTCGAATTCATGGCCACGGAATTACGCGAGACTCAACACGGTGGCGACCGACACCCCCGCGTGGGCGGCGACGTCGTGGATCGTGGCGGCTGCGCGCCGCGGGCGACGGGGTTTCCGGGTTGGAGGCATCATGATGTAACCGCTTACATCAGGCGTACAGTACTCTCCCCCCGGGGGCGTGTCAACGGTGTGACGGACGGGCGCCGGCCCTCCTCACCCCCGGCCCTCCTTTCCCTTTGCCCTTGACTCTCCCGCGCCGCAGGTACGACCGCGCCGCCGAAACCTGGGCTCGCTCAGCCTCGACTCGTTCCGTTGGACGCGGTTCTGACTCGGAGCCGTTCCGTAACGGCATGGAGTCACTCCGTAACGGAGCTGGGCCATTCCGTAATGTTTCTGAGTTACTCCGTAAGGGTGCGGAGTCATTCCGTAAGGGTGCGGAGTCAGGTGGTGTCCTAACTCAGTGTAGGTGCCGGAGGTGGTTCCCAGGGATCGAGCTTCACGCCGTCCCGCAGGAGGCCCGCGCGAACAGTCTTGATCGACTCCATGGCTTGGTTCCAAGTGAGGTTAGTCCTGGGGAGAATGGCAGGCGGGCGATCTCCGACCTGGTATTGGAGGCTACCTTGATCCCACTCCATCGTGACTTTCAAGGGTGAGAGGCCTCGCACGAATTCGGCTTCGATCTGGCGGCGCACGGCTTCGCTCCTGACCAGCATGTCCCTATTCCCCGCCTCCTGCCAAGGCGCGAGGCTTTCTCAAAAACAGCGCGGCAGGCCCCCACTTGTTGCCGGGGGCTTGAGGGCAGAACGTGCCGAAGTGATGCCGCTCCGGGCCTTCACACTCATAGCTTGAGGAGTTCACCTCAGCTCCTTCAGGTGTCAGGCACGGTGTAGCGCCACTGACCTCTATCACGCGAAGCGGAGCAGAGCACGTCAGGCAGGGGGTGCCCTCAAAGTAGTTGACGCCTTCCATGTCCCTATTCTACTCCCTTCCCACCCTCCCGTAGCGTAGAATCCCCCTCAAGCGCGGCTAGGCTGGGCCGCTCGCCGCTTGACTTGCGCCCAACCTGCTGTAGACTTCTATCTCGCGGGGACCGACAGACGGACCGCCGCCCTTACAAGGGAGACGCGCATGCCCAGCGAAGAGACGGCCCCTTCCGTCCTGGAAGCCATAGCTAAGTCTGAAGAGCGCCTTGCCGGATTGATCGCCAAGGAAGTCTCTAAGGCAGAGCAGCGCCTCGGCGCGTCGATCATGAAATCGGAGGCCGGCATCCATAAGGAGCTGGCTGGTATCCGCCAAGATCTAGCGGGGATCGATCGGAGACTTGAGTTCCTAGCGAAAGCTCTTCTCCCCCAAAGCCAGCGGGATGAAATGAAGCGGTCTGCGGTTGGCTGAAAAACGCATTCCCCGCGCTGGGCCGTTCACAGCCCCTGCCCCTGTCCCTGATCCCACGCCACCCCTAGCAGTCCCGTAGACACTCCCTCACGCCGTGTGCCGTTCCATGGATGGCCACGGCATTTCGTTTGTAGGTTCTGAGTCTACAGGACGGCGGGGAATCTTTTATCCTCCGGAGCCATCTCCGGCCCTGTTTATGACCATGACGGTCCGCGTCTATTGATGGGCCTTTTGCGACTATGAGGGTACCTTGAGGGACTACGGGGGACTCTAAGCAGCCAAAAGCAAAGGCAAAAATATTGTCACTTCCGGCGACGCCGGACCGCTCCGCTAGCTGCATGTCAAGCTAGTTTAGGAAAATAATGGCCATTGACAACGACTTACCGCCGGCTTTACACTGTGGCCAGTGGCGCTAGCGGTCGAGATGCGGCAGCCGGCGCTGGCGCGCGCCGTTCCCATCGCGGCCGGTGGGGTCGTCCTGCTCGCCGGCCTCCTCCAGCTCAC
>JBAPYB010000128.1:0-3892 GCA_049284515.1 Thermoanaerobaculia bacterium | reverse complement strand
CTGCCACCCAGACCCGCCCCTACTCGAAGCTTTGACCAAAGTTAACGCCTATGCCCCTTATGGAGCCAGGGATTGAAATCCCTGGCTACCGACGCTTGTCCCTCCGGGACCGCCATTTCGTTCTTCCCGTGTCCCGCAGGGACTACCGAGGGTAGCCAGGCGATTTCAATCCCTGGCGACGCAGGCGTCGTCGTCAACTACTATTGTCGTTCTTGCCTTTCTCCCTCTTCTCCCGTTGGGGGGGAGGGCAATGGGAGAAGAGGGCCGGGGTGATGAGGGGTCACCCCGGCGGCTTCGCCGCCCCCTTCTTCGGCGCGGCGCTCTTCGGCGCGGGCTTCTTGGCGGGGGGACCCAGCGTCTTGACCACCGGCGGCAGAGGGCCGGGGGCCTGCTCGGAGTAGACCACCACGTCGGCCTTGTTGCGCAGCTCCTCCGTCCAGGCCTGGAGCTCCTGGGTGAGCTTCTGCTGCTTCAGGACCTCGCGAATGTCCTCCCGCACGTCGTCGAGGGGCGGCACGGGCTGCCCCTTCTTCTGCATCTCCGCCGCCAGCACGGTGCGGTAGTACTTGTTGATGTCGTCGAAGGTGACGAAGACCCGGGGTCCCAGGCGCTCGTCCACGTAGGTGAGCACCAGGAGCTGGCGCGCCATGAGCTGGTTCAGCCCCTTCGGCGTCAGGCCGACCTCCTTGAGCGCCTTCTGGTACGAGGCCTCGTCCTTGAAGCCGGCGCGGACCTTGGCCACCGCTCGCCCGATTTCGTCCACCGGCACCTGCTCCAGGCCGTAGCGGTCGATCTCGTGGAAGCGCAGCCGGTCCTCCACGAGGAAATTGAGCACCCGTTTGCGATACTGGCTGTCGGATTCCCCGGGATTCGGGGGTTGGAGCCCCAGCTTGACGACCCGCTCCACGTCCGACGCGAGGACGGGGTCCTCGTCCACCACCGCCAGCACCTTGTCCTTGGGGACGTTCTTGGCCGCCGGGGCGGCGGGTGTGACGGCGGGCGCCGGGGTCGGTGCGGCCTTCCTGGGCGGTGCGGCGGCCGTGGCCGTGCCCGGCAGCCCCGGAAGCATTGAGGCGGCGAGCAGACAGGCCAGAGAGAGCGGGCGCAGGTGAGTCTCTTTCTTCATAGAGGCTCCATGCTAGCATCGCCTTGGAACGCCCCGGACGCCCCCGACCATGGCCGAATCCCCTCCCACACTCCTCAAGATCGGCCTGGCGCAGATCGACTCCCGGCTCGGCGACGTGGAGGGCAATGCCGAGCGCCATCTCGACTGGATCGAACGGGCGCGGGCCGCCGGGGTGGACCTGCTGGTCTTCCCCGAGCTCTCGCTCACCGGCTATCGCCTCCTCCATCTGACGCCGCGCGTGGCCCTGCCGCCGAATTCGCCTGTCCTGCGGCGCCTGGCCGAAGCGGCCCGGCCCATGCGCGTGCTGCTCGGCTTCGTCGAGGAAGGGGAGCGCGGCGTGTTGCACAACAGCGCCGTCCTGCTGTCGGACGGCGTGCCGTCCTACATCCACCGCAAGCTCTACCTCCCCACCTACGGCATCTTCCAGGAGGAGCGCTTCTTCGGCGCCGGCCGCCGGCTGGAGCTGGCGGACCTGCCGTGGGGCAAGGTGGGCGTGCTCATCTGCGAGGACCTGTGGCACCCGGAGCTCGCCCGCCGGCTGGCCGTGGCCGGCACCCGGCTGATCGTCGTCCTCTCGGCCAGCCCCGGCCGCCTCGGCGCCGGCGTCCTCCCCGAGAGCCACGAGAGCTGGGAGACGCTCACCCGCGCCACCGCTCTCCTCGACACCTGCTGGGTGGCCTACTGCGGCCGGGTCGGCTGGGAGGAGGGCTCGTTCTATCCCGGCGGCAGTCACGTGCTCCGCCCCGGCGGCGAGCTCGTGGAGCGGGCTCCCCTGTTGGAGGAGCACCTGCTGGTGACCGAGATCGACTTGCGCGACTCGGACCGCCTGCGCTGGCGCCTGCCGCTGCTCGACGACGAGCGTTTCGATATTCAGGGACCAGCGGCGGGACCGGCGGAAGGACCGGCGCGATGATCCGGCGCGACCAGGTGAAGGCGCGGCTCAGCCTGAACGCGCCGCTCGCCGAGGCGGTGCTCACCAGCTTCATCCGCGACGCCGTGGACACCTCCGGCACGAAGGGCGTCGTCGTGGGCCTCTCCGGCGGCGTCGACTCCTCCCTCGCCGCTGCCCTCGCCGCCCGCGCCCTGGGCCCCGAGCGCGTCCACGGCTTCCTCCTGCCCTACCGCACCTCGAGCCCGGACTCCGAGCGCGACGCCCGCATCGTGGCCGAGCACCTGGGGATGCCCCACCGGGTGATCGACATCTCGCCGATGGTGGACGCCTACTTCGCCATGGAATCCGACGCCGGCCCCGACCGCCGTGGCAACAAGATGGCCCGCGAGCGGATGACCATCCTCTTCGACCAGGCCAAGAAGCTGGGCGCCCTGGTGCTCGGCACCTCCAACAAGACCGAGATCCTCCTCGGCTACTCGACCATCTTCGGCGACAACGCCAGCTCCCTGAACCCCCTGGGCGACCTCTACAAGGGGCAGGTCTGGCAGCTCTCGCGCCACCTCGGGCTGCCGGCCCAGGTGATCGACAAGGCCCCCTCGGCCGACCTGTGGGCCGGCCAGACCGACGAGAGCGAGCTCGGGGTCGACTATGCCACGGCCGACGAGGTGCTCTACCTGCTGTTCGACATGGGGTTGCGCCCCGAGGAGGTGACGGACCGCGGCTACGACGAGCAGATCGTGCGCCGCATCGTCACCCGCGAGCAGCAGTTCCGCTTCAAGCGCCGGCTGATGCTCATCGCCCGCCTCTCCGGGAGCGCGGTCAACCTGGATCAGGAGATCCCGCGGGATTGACCCGCCCGCCCTCGAAGATCTTGCGCACCGCCCCGATCGTGTCCGCCTCGGCAGCCGTCTTGTCGTCCCGGTAGCGCTTGACGCGGGCGAAGCGCAGGGCCATGCCGGCGGGGTACTGCGGGCTCTCCTGGACGTCGCTGAAGGCCACCTCCACCACCAGCTCGGGGCGGACGTGCACGGTCCAGCCGTCGGTGCCGAGGGCGATCTCCTGGAGCTTCTTCGTCTGCCAGGCGAGCATCTCGTCGGTCATTCCCTTGAAGGTCTTGCCCAGCATGACGAAGCCGCCGTTCTCCGGATCGCGGGCGCCGAGATGGAGGTTCGAGAGCCAGCCCTGGCGCCGGCCGTGTCCCCATTCGGCGGCGAGGATCACCAAGTCCAGCGTATGGGCCGGCTTGATCTTGAGCCACGAGAAGCCCCGGCGTCCCGCCTCGTAGGGTGCGTCGAGAGCCTTGGCCATCATCCCCTCATGACCCTGCTGCAGCGCCTCCGCGAAGAAGGCGTCCGCCTCCTCGGCGTCGGCGGTGACGATGCGCGGCACCGTGAGGGCCGGCACGGCCTGGCCCAGCGCCGCGAAGCGCTTGGCGGCCGGCCGGTCGAGGAGGTCCTCGCCATCCAGGTGGAGGACGTCGAAGAAGAAAGGGGTCAACGGCAGCTCGCCGCGCAGGCGGTCGACGTCCAGCTTGCGGCCGAAGCGGCGCATGGTGGCCTGGAAGGGCAGGGGCGAGAGGTCCGGCCGCAGGGCGATGACCTCGCCGTCGAGGATCAGTTGGCGCGCGGGCAGGGCCTGGACGGTCTCGACGAGCTCGGGCACGGCGGGGGTGACGTCGTTGCCCCGGCGGGAGAAGACGCGGATCTCCTCCCCCGCTTTGTGCACCTGGACCCGGGCGCCGTCCAGCTTCAGCTCGAACGCGGCCTCGCCCATCCGCTCCAGCGCCTCGGACACGTCGCCGGCCGGCGAGGCGAGCATGGGCTGGAGCGGGCGCAGCAGCTCCAGGCGGAAGCGTTCGAGGCCGCTGCGGCCCT
>JBAPYB010000127.1:0-12064 GCA_049284515.1 Thermoanaerobaculia bacterium | reverse complement strand
GCTTCGCCCTTCATCGGGCCGAAGCGACGCCAGGCGTGGCGGCAGGACAGGAGGGCCTTGCGGGGAGCGCTGAACGCCCTTCGCTTGCCATCCTCCCCCTGACGGTGTACAAAGCGGGGCGCACCCTCCCATGATCGAAATCTATCGCTATCGCGACCTCGTCCTCGCCCTGGTGGCCCGGGAGCTCAAGGTGCGCTACCGCCGCTCGGCCATCGGCTTCACCTGGACGATGCTGCAGCCGCTGTTGATGATGCTGGTGCTCCAGGTGGTCTTCAGCGCCCTCTTCCGCTTCCAGGTGGTGAACTATCCGGTCTATGCCATGGCGGGGATCCTGTTCTGGAACTTCTTCAGCCAGAGCGTCGTCGCCTCGATGAACAGCCTGCGGGGCAACGCCCTGCTGCTCAAGAAGGTGCCGGTGCCGAAGGCCGTCTTCCCCATCGCCACGGTGGCTTCCGGGGTCATCAACCTGATCTTCGCCCTCGTCCCCCTGCTGCTGATCCTGGTGATCACCGGCCATCCGCTGACGCCGGCCCTCCTCTTCCTGCCGGTGGCCATCCTGCTGGCGGCGGTCTTCACGCTGGGCGCCGGCCTGCTGTTGTCGCCCCTGTCGATCTTCTTCAACGACATCGTGGAGATGATCACCGTCATCCTCTCGGTGCTCATGTACCTGACGCCGATCTTCTATCCCAAGGAGATCGTGCCGCCGAAAATGCGCTGGATCGTCCGCTTCAATCCCCTGCGCTCGATCCTGGAGGTCTTTCGCGACCCGATCTACTACGGCAAGGTGCCGCCGTTGAGCCATCTCACCGTCTCGTGCCTGATCGCCCTGGCCGCCCTCGGCCTCGGCGCCTGGGCGTTCCGCAAGAGCAGTGACCGCATTCCGTTCTATATCTGATGTCCGAGATCAGCATTCAACTGCGAGGGGTCTCCCTCTGCTACCGGCTCGCCAAGCAGCGGATCCCTTCGTTCAAGGAGTACGCGATCCACTTCATGCGCGGCTCGCTCGCCTACGAGCAGCTCTGGGCGCTGCGCAACGTCGACCTCACCGTCGCCAAGGGCGAGACGCTGGGCATCGTCGGCCGCAACGGCGCCGGCAAGAGCACGCTGCTCAAGGTGATCTCCCGCGTGCTCAAGCCCACCCAGGGGAGCGCCGCGATCCGCGGGCGCCTGGCCCCCATCCTCGAGCTGGGCAGCGGTTTCGACTACGAGCTCACCGGCCTCGAAAACGTCTACCTCAACGCCCTGCTCCTCGGTCACAGCAAGCGCGACATCGAAACCCGAGTGGACGAGATCGTCGACTTCAGCGGCCTCGGCGACTTCATCCGCGCGCCGCTGCGCAATTACTCCTCGGGCATGCAGGCGCGCCTGGGCTTCGCCGTCGCCACCGCCTGGGTACCGGACATCCTCATCCTCGACGAGGTGCTCGCCGTGGGCGACGCCACCTTCACCGCCAAATGCGAGGAGCGCCTGCGCCGCTTCCACGATGCCGGCTCGACGGTGATCCTCGTCTCCCACAGCCCCCAGGCCGTGCTCCACAACTGCTCCCGCTGCCTCTGGCTCGACGACGGCCGGCTGCGCGCCGACGGCGCCTCGGCGGAAGTGCTCGACCTCTACCTGCAACAGCACGGCACCGATCCCGGCGAGCACGCCGCCGGCAAGCTGCGCCCGAGCCCCTGAAGTCTTCCCTCACGCCAGGAGACTGAAAGAAAATGAAGTGGATGGATGCTCTCGGCGAGCTTGGACAGGACCTCCGTTTCGCCGGCCGCCAGCTCGCCAAGAGCCCCGGCTTCACCCTGGTGGCGGTGTTGACGCTGGCGCTGGGGATCGGCGCCACCACGGCCATTTTCAGCGTCGTCTACGGCGTGCTGCTGCGCCCGCTCCCCTACCCGCAGCCGGAACGGCTGGTCCGCGCCTTCGCCGTCGGCCCGGAAGGCCAGCTCCACGGCGCCTTCTCGCCGCCCAATCTCGTGGACTACCGCGAGGCCAGCCGGACGCTCTCGGGCCTTTCCGCCTACCACGGCGGCACGCTCAACCTCTCCGGCGACGGCAGCGAGGCCGAGCGGCTGCCCACCGCCTGGGTGAGCGCCAACTACTTCTCGGTGCTGGGGACCCGACCGCTCGCCGGGCGCACCTTCGCCCCGGGGGAGGACCGGCCCGGCGCGCCGCGGGTGGCGATCCTCTCGGAGGAGGTCTGGCGGCGGCGGTTCGGCGGCGACCCGCGGGTGGTGGGCCGGTCGCTCACCCTGAGCGGCGATCCCTTCCAGGTGATCGGCGTCCTGCGCCACGGCGAGCGCTACCCGTTCGGCACGGACGTCTGGGTACCGCTCGTCTTCACGCCCGTCGAGATGGCGCAACGGGGCGCCGTCTACCTGGGCGCCCTCGGCCGGCTGGGGCCCGGGGCGACTCTGCAGGGCGCCCAGGCGGAGGCCGGCGTCGTCGGCCGGCGGCTGCGCGACCAGTTTCCGGCGGACAACAAGGGCTACATCGAAAAGCTGACCGTCGTGCCGCTGCTCGACCGCGTGGTGGGGGACACGCGCACGCCGCTGCTGATCCTCCTCGGGGCCGTCAGCTTCGTCCTGCTGATCGCCTGCTCCAACGTCGCCAACCTCCTGCTGGTGCGCGCCGCCGCCCGCGAGGGGGAGGTCGTCATCCGGGCCGCCCTCGGCGCCGGGCGGGCCCGCATCGTTCGCCAGCTCCTCACCGAAAGCCTGGTCCTGGCCCTGCTGGGAGGCGCGGCCGGCGTGGGCCTGGCTGCCTGGGCCTTGAAGCTGCTGGTGAGCGCGGGGCCCGAGGGGATTCCGCGGCTGTCGGAGATCGGCCTCGACGGGCCGGCGCTCGCCTTCGCCCTGGCGATCTCGCTCGCGACCGGCGTGCTCTTCGGCCTCGCTCCCGCCCTCCAGACCTCGCGCACCGACCTCGCCGCATCGATCCGGGAGGGGACCCGCGGCTCGAAGGGGCGCGGCGGCACCCGCGCCCGCAGCGTGCTGGTGGTGGTGGAAACGGCGCTCGCCGTGGTGCTCCTCGCCGGGGCCGGGCTGCTCATCCGCAGCTTCCTGGAGCTGCAGCACGTCGATCCGGGCTTCAAGCCGGACGGCGTCGTCACCTTCAATCTCGAGCTGCCCACGAGCCAGTATTCCGACGAGGCGAAGCTGCGGGGCGTCACCGCCGCGCTGCTCGAGCGGATGCAGCGGCTGCCCGGAGTGAGCGCGGCGGGAGTGACCGTCTACGGCATGCCCTTCTCCGGCGGGGTCAACATGCTCACCTTCTCCGTCGCCGCCCGCCCGCCCGCCGAGCCCGGCAAGCAACCGGTCCTGCGGGTGGCCGCGGTGACGCCGGACTACTTCAAGACTCTCGGTATCCCGCTGGTGAAAGGCCGGGGGTTGAGCCCGCGCGACCGCCAGGGCGCTCCTCGCGCCGTCCTCCTCAACGCCGCCGCCGTCCGCAAGTTCTTTCCGGACGAGGACCCGCTCGGCAAGCAGATCGCCCTCGGCCTGGCGGATGCCAAGGGCGACATTCCGGGCGGTGAGGTCGTGGGCGTGGTCGCCGACTTCAAGCAGGACGCCCTGGAGCGGGACGTGGAGCCGCAGATCTTCCAGGCCTACGATCAGGTCCCGCAGCAGTCGCTGTCGGTGGTGGTCCGGTCGTCGTCGCCCCAGACCCCGCAGACATTGGCGGCGGCCAAGCAGCAGGTCCGCGAGCTCGATCCCAATCTCCCCCTCTTCGGGCTCCAGTCGATGACGGAGGTGGTCGCCACGTCCACCTCGCAGTCCCGGTTCTACATGCTCCTGCTGGGTGGTTTCGCCCTCGTCTCCCTGATCCTGGCCGCGATCGGCATCTACGGCGTGATCGCCTACGCGGTGCGCCAGCGCAGCCAGGAGATCGGCATCCGCATGGCTCTCGGGGCTTCCCGGGAGAAGGTGGTGCGCATGGTGGTGGGCCAGGGACTGGTGCTGGCCGTCGCCGGGGCCGTGGCGGGTCTGCTGGGGGCGCTCGTTGCCACGCGAGGACTGCGGAGCCTGCTTTTCGAGGTGAGCCCGAGCGATCCGGCCATCTACGCCGGCGTGGCCGCGACGCTGGTGCTGGTGGCCGCCGCCGCCTCGTGGCTGCCGGCCCGCCGGGCGGCGACGACGGATCCGCAGGGGGTGCTGCGCGGGGAGGCGTAGGCCCGGAAATTGCTTCATATCGGCGACCGGCAGTTGGGTGAATTTCCGCCATGCGGAACCTCTCTTCTCGATGGTCGCCGGCCGGACGGTGTTGCGGGACGATCTTCGTCGCTGCGGCCCTCCTCGTGGCCTGCGGGCGCCAATCCCCCGAGCAGGAGCTTCTCGACCAGGCTGCTCCCGTCGGCTCCTGGATCTCCACCCTCCAGATGGCCGGCGAGAAGTGGATTGCCAACAGCGTCCCCACTTCGTTCGTGAAGACGACCTGCGAAGCTGCGGACGAGGACCTCGACAACGCAGCCGAAGCCGCAGTGAAGTCGAAGGCCCGGCCCGCGGTGCGCGATCCGCTGCGCCAGTTGATCTCCCAGGCCCGGGGATCGGGATTGAGCCTGCGACAGGCCGCCGCGCAGAACGACCGGGCGGGTGTGGCGCGGCAGACCGTCCGGCTGGCGGCGCTACGAAAACAGCTCGCGGACTGGAAGCAGAGCGCGGGGCCGCCATGAACCTGAGGAAGGCGACCCAGCTCGCGCTGGGCATCGTGACCGGCGTTGGCGGCTTCTTCGACATCGGCAATCTCGCCACCAGCGCCCAGGCCGGCGCCAGCTTCCGCTTCCAGCTCCTCTGGCCTCTCGCCCTCGGGACGATCCTCGTGATCTTCCTGGTGGAGATGTCCGGCCGCTTCGCGGCGGTAACCGGCAAGGCGCTGCCGGACGCCATCCGAGAGCATTTCGGCTTCAGCTTCTGGCTCGTCCCGTTCCTCGTGCTGACGGTGGTCCATTTCCTCGTGCTCGCCTCCGAGATCGGCGGCATCTGCTTCGCCCTCCACCTCGTCACCGGCCTGCCGGTGGCGGTGTGGGCGCTGCCGGTGGCGATCCTCATCTGGCTCTTCCTCTGGCGGTCGACTTTCGGCACCATCGAGAACAGCACCTCGCTGCTGGGCCTCCTCACCCTGGCCTTCGTGGCCGCCGCCATCCACCATCATCCGCCGTCGGGCGAGCTGCTGGCCGGACTGCTGCCCTCGCTCCCCCACCACGACGCGGCGAAGTACTGGTTCATCGCCGTCAGCATTCTGGGCTCGGTGATCACTCCCTATCTCTTTTACTTCTATTCCTCGGGCGCGGTGGAGGATGGCTGGGACTCCTCGTACGTCGGCGTCAACCGGGGGGTCGCCTTCCTTGGCATGGGCTTCGGCAGCGTCATTGCCTTCGCCGCCATCGTCGTGGCCGCTCTCGTGCTGGCGCCGAGGGGTATCGAGGTCAACGACTACCACCAGGCGGCGATGATGCTGACGGACGCCTTCCCGTTCTGGGGATTCGTCCTGTTTGCCGCCATCATGGCCATCGCCTGCCTGGGCGCGGGGATCGAGGTGTCGCTGGCGATGGCCTACACGACGGCGCAGACGTTCGGCTGGAACTGGGGCGAGGACCTCGCACCGCGCAAGAACTCCCGCTTCTGCCTCGTCTATACGGGCGCCATTTTCCTCTCGTCGCTGCTCATCCTGTTCGGCATCGATCCCTTGAAGCTGACGCTCTTCACCATGGCGATCAACGCCTTTGTGCTGCCGTTCGTCGCCATCCCCTTCCTGCTCATCATGAACGACCGCAAGCGGCTCAAGAAATACGCCAACGGCTGGATTTCAAACTCGATCGCCGCGTTCCTGCTGGTGCTGTCGATCGTCCTCGCCGTGGTTTCGATCCCATTGATCATTCTGGGAGGAAGCTGATGGAGCAAATGGACCTGGTCCGCGACGTCCTCGATACGCAGGTGGTCGATCGCGAGGAGACGAAGATGGGGCGGGTGGACGGCATCGTGCTCGAGCTGCGCGAGGGCAAGCCGCCGCGGGTCGAGGCCATCGAGATGGGCTTCGTCGTCCTGGCCCAGCGCCTCCATCCTCGCCTGGAGGATTGGTTCCTGCGCCTGCGCCGCCGCTTCAGCGTCCGCAGGACGGCGTGCTACAGCGTTCCCTGGTCGCGGGTGTTGGAGGTCACGCCGTTCTGCGTCAAGCTCGACGTCGAGGCCGCCGAAACGCCTGCTTTCGACTGGGAGCGCTGGTTGCGCGACCACGTCATCGACCACTTCCCTGGAGTGGCCAAATGAAGAGCGCGAAAGTCCACCTGGAGCTCCTCCTGGGCCGCGAGGTCCATGACTCGGAAGGCAGGAGAGTGGGCCGGCTGCTCTCGGTGACCGCCGAGCGCGACGGCGACGACTGTGTGGTGCGGGAATTCCTGCTCGGTCCGGCCGCCCTGCTACATCGCCTCGGCATCACCACCCTGCACATCGTCGGATTCCAGCGCAGGAAGCCGCTCGCCGTGCCCTGGGACCGGCTCGACTTGAGCGATCCCGAGCGGCCGAGATTGCGGTGCCGGGCGGAGGAGCTGTAGGGCGGGAAATAGGAGTCTACGGCCCTGAAGGGGCCAAGGCATGTAGCCCGGGGCTGGCGGCTTTTTGCCAGCCCCGGGACCGGTCGATCCCATAGAAACCCAAAAGCCCTGAAAGGGCGCCGGCAGCTCGGGCTCGACGAAGAGTTGCCGCCGCCCCTTCGGGGCTTGAAACCCTTGGGTTCCCCTCTACCGGGGGTTCCGCTTCGCTCCACCCCCGGCTACATGCTTGAGCCCCTTTGGGGCATGATTCGTAACCTTCGCTCCGAGGGAGACAGGGAGCGAAGTTCTTTAAGCGTCGCCTACACCCGAGCCTCCAACCACTTCACCTCCCGCTCCCGCCGCTCATACCCCGTCTCGTCCACGAGCTTCCGGGCCAACGCCACGTGCCGCCGGGCCGCCTCGGCATCTCCTTGCTGGAGGCAAAGGCGCGCCCACTCGATGTGGGCATCGCAGGCGTGCAGGCGCATGGAGCTGCGCTCGGAGATCTCCAGGGCCTCGGTCAGGTCGGTCACGGCACCAGTCGGATCGTGACGAAAGCGCCGGAGGGCAGCCCGGGCCAAGAGGCCACGGGGGAGTTGATCTTCGACCCCCGCCCGTCGCAGGCCGTCGCAGGCGCGGTCCAGGTGCTCCGCAGATTGGGCGAACTCCGCCTCGGCCTCCTCGCCGGGAGCCGTCGGTTGGGGTGCCGTGAGGGCCAAGCCGAGATGGGCTCGGCCCAGGGACAGGTGATCGAGGGCGATGCCGAGGAGCCAATTCTTTCCCTCAGCAATCTTGATCGCCTCTCCAGGCCGCTCCCGCACCTCCCGGCCGGCGAGAGCACCGAGTCGGGGTGAAAACTCCGCAACAGCTCCGCCAGGTCGCCCCCCACCTTGCGCGCCCGCACCGGGTCCTCCAGCAGCAGGGCGCACTGCACGTAGGCTTCCGAATGGAGGCCCGAGGAGAGGAGGAAGTGGCCGCGGCGCAGGGCGCCGCTCGCCACCAGCATCTGCCTCAGAATCCGCTGCTCACTCACGCACCGTCTCCTCGCGCTGGATGTCGTACTGGTCGAGCTTCTTGTAGAGGTTGCTGCGGGGCGTGTCGATGGCCTGGGCCGTCTGCGTGACGTTCCAGTTGTTCTCCTCCAGCTTGTGGAGCAGGAACATGCGCTCCGAGAGGTCGCGGAACTCGCGCAGGGTGGCAACCGCCAGCAGGGAGGTGGAAAGCTCGGGGCGGGCGCCGCCGGTGGCGCCGAGCACGTCGTCGCGCGTCACTTTGTCGCCCGGCGAGAGGATCAACAGGCGCTCGACCAGGTTCTTGAGCTCGCGGACGTTGCCCCTCCACGGCAGGGCCTTCAAGTGGGCCATGGCCTCCGGCACCAGCTCCTTGGGCTTGAAGTTGTTCTGCTCGGCGTAACGGCGCACGAAGTGATCCACCAGCAGGGGGAGGTCCTCCAGGTGCTCGCGCAGGGCCGGCGTGCGGACGGGAATGACGTTCAGGCGATAGAACAGGTCCTCGCGGAAGCGGCCGGCGGCGATCTCGTCCTCCAGGCTGCGGTTGGTGGCGGCCACCACCCGCACGTCGACCTGCACGGTGCGCTCGGCCCCCACCGGCTCCACCTCGCCGTTCTGCAGCACGCGCAGCACCTTGGCCTGGGTGCGCGCGGACATGTCGCCGATCTCGTCGAGGAAGATGGTGCCGCCGTCGGCGGCCACAAACTTCCCCATCTGCTTGCGCACGGCGCCGGTGAAGCTCCCCTTCTCGTGGCCGAAGAGCTCGGATTCGATCAGCTCCTCGGGGATGGCGGCGCAGTTGACCTGGACGAGGGCGCGGTCGCGGCGGGCCGAGCCGCGGTGGACGGCGCGGGCCACCAGCTCCTTGCCGGTGCCGCTCTCGCCGGTGACGAGCACGGTGGCGTTGGTGGGCGCCGCCTTGTCGATCGTCTCCCGCAGGCGGCGCATGGCCGGCGCCGAGCCGATGAGCTGCTCGGGCTCGACGCGCAGGGTGCGGTTCTCGCTCTGCAGCCGCCAGGCCTCGACGGCGTTGCGCAGCGACAGCAGCACCCGCTCGCGCTGCAGAGGCTTTTCGAAGAAGTCGAAGGCGCCGCGGCGGGTGGCCTCGACGGCGGTCGCCACGTCGGCGTGGCCGGAGATGATGAGCACGGGCATCTCGTAGCCCCGCTCGCGCAGGGCCTTGAGCAGCTCCAGGCCGTCCATCTCGGGCATCTTGATGTCGAGCAGGATGGCGTCCGGAGCCCGCTCGGCGACCTTGGAGAGGGCCTGCGAGCCGTTGCCCGCCTCCTCCACCCGGTAGCCCTCGTACTCGAGGATCATGTGCAGGCTGTCGCGGATCGCCGTCTCGTCGTCCACCACCAGAACGTAGGCGCGGTAACTGTCCCCTGGTCTCGGCATGTTTGGAGTCTAACAAAGAAAAAGGGGCCGGCCCTTAAGAGCCGGCCCGATCAACCCATGGGAATGTCTGTCGCTCTCGGTCTACCGCATATCGGTCAACGGGACTCCGGTTTACGGCACCTGCACCACGGCGAAGAAGGGCTGGGGCCTCCCCCGCGGGTCGAGCTGCATGGTGTAGAGCCGTAGAAACGATCCCTTCTTGGCACTCTTGATGGCTTTCTCGAAGTCCGCGACCCCCTTGACCGGGTGGCCGTTGACCTCGGAGATGATCATGCCCGGCCGCACGAGCTGCTCGTAGAGCGGGCTGGTCGGGGCGACGCTGGTGACGATGACGCCCTGGAGGTCGTCCGGGATGGCGTGGCCCTGCCGCAGGCTGCCCGACAGGTCCTGGTACTGGATGCCCAGCCAGTCGATGCCGCTGCCGCCCTCGGGCTTGCGCTCCTGCGCCTGCTCGTTCTGGACGGGACGCTCCCGCAGCTTCACCGTCCTGGTCACGTTCTTGCCGTCGCGCAGGATGTCCAGGCTGACCGAGGCGTTGGGCCCCTTGGCCGAGACGTAGCCGATGAGGTCGCGGGTGGTCTTGATCTTGCGGCCGTCGACGGACAGGATGATGTCGCCGTGCTGCACGCCGGCGTCCGCCGCCGGGGTGTCGGGCTCCACCGACTGCACCAGGGCGCCGTCGGTGTTGCTCAGGCCGAACGCCTGGGCCTGGTTGTAGTCCAGGTTGCGGATGCTGATGCCCAGGTACCCGCGGCTGACCTTCCCCTTCTCCTTGAGCTGGGGCAAAACCTCTTTCAGGGTGTTGACCGGCACGGCGAAGCCGATGTTCTCGGCGCCGGCGTTGATCGCCGTGGCGATGGCCACCACCTGCCCCTGCAGGTTGAGCAGCGGGCCGCCGGAGTTGCCGAAGTTGATGGCGGCGTCGGTCTGGATGAAGTTCTCGAACGAGACGTCGCGGCTGATGCCGATCGCCCGCCCCTTGGCGCTGACCACCCCGGTGGTGACGGTCTTGTCCAGGTTGAGCGGGTTGCCGACGACCATCACCCAGTCGCCCACCCGGATGGCGTCGCTGTCGCCCAGCTCCAGGTAGTGCAGTTGATGCCCGGCATCGATCTTCAGCAGGGCGATGTCGGTCGCTTTGTCGGCGCCCTTGACCTGGGCCGTGTAATCGCGGTCGCCGAGGTGGACCTTCACCGTGGTCGCCCCCTCAATGACGTGGTTGTTGGTCACGATCAAGCCGTCGGGGCTGATGACGAAGCCGCTGCCGCCGGCGTCGGAACGGAACTCGTCGGGCTGCTGGTCCTGATCCTCGCCGTCCGGCTGCTGCTGCGGCTGCCGCGGGCGGTTGCGGGGACCGAAGAAGAACTCGAAGGGATCATTGCCACCCCGGCGCCCGCCAGCGGGAGTCTTCTCGATCGTGGCCGCCTGGATCGACACGACGGCCGGGTCCACCGCTTCGGCCAGATCGGCAAAGCTGGGCAGGGAGCTCAGGTGATGCGAGGCGATCTTCGTCGCGGACAGATTGCTCGTGTCCTGCTCCGCCGCTCCGGGGACGGTCAACTGCAGTCCCCCGGCCAGGACCATGCCGAAGACGACCGCTCCCAGGACCAAGAGGAACGTCGCTAGGTTGCGTTTGGATGAGGTGCTCATGGGCGCTTTCGGGTCTCCTTTCTCACTTCGTCATCCGAGCAAAGCAAAGTCCCTGCCAGGCAAATTCCCGAGGAGAGCCGAGAAAGGATGGAGCCAGGGCACGCCAATTTGGCACGGGAGGGCGGCGTCCTGGAGCCCGCTTTCCTACAAAAAGACGTTCTCGCGGTATGATCCGTACAAACTGACGGACCTCCAGGGAGCCATTCGATGGTTTTCAGCCCCGGCCTCGGCCGCCCGCCAGTGTTCGACCGCGTTGTCCTGGCTGCAGCCTGCGGCCTGGTGGTGCTCGCCGTTCCCGCCGCGGCCCAGCCGTCGGCGAACCTGGCGGCGTGGCTTCGCGCAATGTCTGCCGAAGCCGCCCAACCACCTGCTGAGACCCCGGCCCGGACGCCGGTGCTCGCCGCGGAGACGGGCGCGCCGCCCGCCATTCCGCCGGGGAGCGTCATCGCCGAGGTCCACGTCGTCAATCGCGACATCTTCGACACCAACAAGCCGGAGGAGGATCACCGCCTCTTCCGCCTTGCCAACCGGCTCCACCGCACCACCCGCGCCAAGGTCATCGAGCGCCAGCTCCTGTTCAAGCCCGGAGACGTCTTCTCCCCCGAGCTGGTGGCCGAGTCCGCCCGCCTGCTGCGCACCAACGACTATCTCTACGACGTCGACATGAAGCCCACCCTGCGCCAGGATGGCAAGGTGGACGTGGAGGTGGTGACCCGCGACGTCTGGACGCTCTCCGGGGGGGTGAGCTTCGGCCGCGCCGGCGGCGTCAACACCACCAGCTTCTCCGCCGAGGACTCCAACCTCTTCGGCACCGGCAAGGACCTCGCCATCGAGCGCATCGGCAGCGTGGACCGCATTTCGGACCTCGTCCGCTACGTCGATCCCAACCTCGGCGGCAGCCGGTATCAGCTCCTCGCCTCCTATGCCCAGAACAGCGACGGCGGCCGCGAGCGCCTGGAGCTCGAACGCCCCTTCTTCTCGCTGGAGACCCGCTGGGCGGCGGGGCTGCGGCTGTTCCGCGACGACCGCATCGAGCAGCTCTACACGGGCGGCAAGGTGGCCGCGGGGTTCCGCCACGTCAACGACTCCGCGACGCTCTACGGCGGCTTCTCCACGGGGCTGGTAGGCAGCACGACGCAGCGCTGGGAGCTGGGCTACACCTGGTCGCGGGACGACTTCACCAACGCCCCCTTCGCCCCTCCGGTCCAGGACCCGGGGTTCTTCTTCTTCAAGGCCCTGCCCTTGAAGGCCCAGCTCGGGGGCTCAGGGAGCTCGGCCAAGCAGCTCTTCGCGCCGCCGGAGAACCGTGCCCTCTCCTACCCATGGGTACGCTTCGAGTCGGTCGAGAGCCGCTACGTGGTCGAGAAGGACCTCGACCGCATCCAGCGCTCGGAAGACCTCAACCTCGGGCGCCAATGGAACCTGCTGCTGGGCTACTCCGCCGCGGCCCTCGGCGGTGCCGGCAACCGCTGGGTCTTCCAGGGGG
>JBAPYB010000126.1:0-7435 GCA_049284515.1 Thermoanaerobaculia bacterium | reverse complement strand
GCACTGCTCTTCCCCTGCTGGGTGAGACGGGCATCGCCCGCATCGAACACGGGGTCCGCCAGCACCAGGAGCCGCTTGGGGGCCGGAGCCCGCCGCTCCAGGATCTGGCGCTGGATCGCCAAAGCCGAAACGGAGGGTAGATAGACGACCTCGTGCCGTTGGAGGACCGGCACGGGCGCGGCGTCCGCGGATCGAGCGAGCTCCGGCAGGGCGCCGAAGGGTACGTACTCGAGCGCGCCGTCGGGCACCACGATCAAGCGCCGGCTCTCCAGCCGTCCAAAGACCGGCCCCAGGAGCATGCGGCCGAGGGCCTCGCCATCGGCGGCCTGGCGGGAGCGGCCGGCGGGGTCGTGAACGCTCAGCCCCTCGTGGAACCGGCGCGCCGCCGCTTCGACGACGGCCCGGCCGGGCAGCTCGAAGCTCTCGACGGACTTGGGCGTCACCGCCCAGAGGATGCTGCGCGCTTCGCCCAGGGAGTAGGTCAGCAGCAGGGAGCCGCCGTCGAGCAGGGCCTGGATCTGCGGCACGCCCAGCGGTTGCGGCTGCACCAGGGCGGCGAAGCCAGGGCTGCGCTCGCGGATCTCGGCTGCGAGGAGGTCGAGATCGCGGAGGATGGCGTCGCGGTCCTCCTCCAGGGCCGCCTTCTCGTCCGCCGTGGCAGGCTTTTGCCGCAAGGCCCGCTCGGCCTTGGCGCTCAGCCGCCGCAACAGCGCGGCCCGGCGCTCCAGCAATTGGGGATCCGCTCCCTCATGAATGTCGACTCCAGCCTCGGCGAGCAGCTCGAGGAGCGTGCGTGCCCGCGCCCGTTCGGTGATCTCCAGCGCCTTGCGGTCGAAGCCGGCGGCGGGCGCGGCCCGGTGGGCCTCCATCAACAGGTCGATCTCCAGCTCGTAGGCGTCGTGGGTGAGCGCCGAGTAGGAGGCGCGCAGGTCCGGCCCTCCGATACGGGTGCGCAAGGATTCGATGAGGTCGAGCGCGGCCTCGGCGTGGCCGCGGGCTTCGGCGGCGGCCCCGAGACGCCGTTGCGCCCGGGCCAGGGCGAGCTCGGCCGTCACCTCCCCCACCCGGTAGCCGCGGGCGTGCGCCAGCTCCAGGGCCCGGCGCAGGCTCGGCAGCCCCTTGGCGGGATCGCCGCCGCCGCTCAGCGCGATCCCACGGTTGTTGAGGGCGTCGACCTCGGGGGCCATGGAGCCCGCGGCGCCGAGCAGCTCGACGGCGCGATCGAAGGAAGCGAGGGCCGCGGCAACGTCCCCCAGCGCCAGGTCGGCCCGGCCGAGCTCGGTCAACGCCTCGCCCTCCCCCAGGCGATCGGCGAGGGTTTTATAGAGCGCCAGCGCGGTTCGAGCGGAGGTCCGCGCTTCCTGAGGGCGGCCCAGGGACCGGTTGACCTGTCCCAGGGAGGTCAGGGTCACGGCCTCGCCCTTGGCGTCGCCCACCTCGCGCCGCAGACGCAGGGCCTGCTCGAAGTCGGAGAGCGCCTGCGCGGGCTCGCCCAGCCTCTGATAGACCATGCCGAGGTTGTGTAGCACGTTCGCCTGCCAGCGCTTGTCGTCCAGGGCGCGGAAGGCTTCCAGGGCCTGGCCGAAGTGGACGGTGGCCTCCTGGTAGTCGCCCAGCGTGTAGCGCAGCAGCCCCAGGTGGTTCAGGGTACGCGCCTCGCCCACCCGGTCGGCGGTGGCGCGCATCCGGTCGAGGGCCTGCTGGTAGCGGTCCCGCGCCTGGTCGGGCTCGCCGAGGACGTCGTAGACCCGGCCGACGCTGAGCAGCGCCGAGCCTTCGAGGGCCCCGGCCTGCACCTCGTGCAGCACCGGCAGCGCCCGCTCGTAGCAGGCGAGGCCGGCCCGCAGCTCGCCGCGCGAGAGGTCCATCAGGCAGAGGTTGCTCAGGGCGACGCCCTCGCCGTAGCGGTCGCCGCTCTGCCGCTGGAGGGCGAGGGCCTTTTCGAACGCCGCCTTGCCCTCGGCGCTCTCGCCCAGCAGCCAGTGGTCGAGGCCGATCTCGTTCCAGGTCGCGCCTTCCCAGAGCCGGTCGCCCAGCGACTGCCAGAGGGGGAGCACCTCCAGTCCCCAGGCCAGGGCCTGCCGCGCGTCGTTGACCAGCCGGGCGAGGACGGCGAGGGCGTAGAGCGACCGCGCCTCCTGGCGATGATCGCCGGGGTCGCCGATCGCCCGCCACTCCGCCAGAGCCGTTTTTTGCTCGGCGATCGCCTGCCGGCGGGCCTCGGGCGTCCCTTCCAGGTAGCGCTCCCCCGCCCGGGTGACCGCCCGCTCCGCGGCGAGGCGATGACGGTCCGCCTCGGAAACCACGGGCAGCTCGTCGACCCGGACCTCATAGCGGCCGGCCGGCGCTCCAGGCTCGCGGGCGCGCACCGTGACGCGGTAGAGGCCCGCCATGGCCGGCTCCACCAGCGCCGTCTCCGGCCCCTGGCGGTCGAGCGGGCTGTCGACGGCGACGAGCCGCTGGCCGGCCGGGCCGGAGATCTCCAGCACCACGTCGATCCCCCGCTGCTCGACGGCGATCCGGAAGGCGTGGCCTGCGTCGAGCACGACCTGGTAGGTCTGGGATTCACCCGAAGCCATCTCACCCTCGACCGGCCGGCCGGGAAGGAGGGAAGAGGGAGATTGGGACGGCACCGCGGCGAGAAGAGCCGCGCCGAGGAGCCCCCAGGCGAGCAGGCGGAGGAAGGGCAAGAGGCGGCGCGGATCGCAGGTCACGGGACGGCCGATGATATACCGGCGCCCCCGCCCGAAGACCCTCATCACCCCGGCCCTCTTCTCCCGCCCCCTCACCGGGAGAAGAGCCCAGGCGCTCCGCCACCTTCGCCCGGGCATGAATGCTCTACGATTCGCGACGCCAAAGGCAGGAGTGGCGCGGACCGACGTCGCCGCATCGGAGACGGCCCGCCGTCCCCGTGGCCTGCGAAACGACGTCGTATCGGGTCTGGGCCGTCTCTACGAACCCTCTCAGACGTGGCCAGCCCTGGAAATTCCGGAAGCGTTGGAAGATTCTTCGCAACGCCCCCGCAATCGCCATCTTGGCGATCGCGAGACCGGTCCGTAGAGACGCCTCAGACCCGATACGATACCCGCGGCAGGCCCCGGGGACGGCGAGGCGTCTCCGATGCGGCAATGTCGGTTCCCGTCCTCCCCCGCCCAAGACCCTCACCCCTACCCCTCTCCCGACCACCCCATCCCCCTCCCCGGGAGAGGGGGAGCTCGGCTGGGGCGTTTTGGCTGTTCTCCCTCTTCTCCCGGTGAGGGGGGTGGGAGGGGGCGGGAGAAGAGGGCCGGGGTGATGAGGGTCTTGGGCGGGGGAACTCTCAGCAAAGTTAGCGCTTATGAGGGGCCGGGGTGATGAGGGTCTTGGGCGGGGGCGCTCTGAGCCAGGGAAAGCTGGCGCCTACGCCCTGCTGCTACAATCGCCCCGCTCTCAAAGGAACCACGCCCATGATCCGCAACGCCACCTTCGCTCTGGCTCTCGCTGCTCTTCTGTGGACCGGCTGCTCCGCGCAGCTCGGCCCGCGCACGATCCCTCATGCCCGCGCCGACTACGGAGCCGCCATCGTCCACTCGTGGGACGAGCAACTCCTCCTGAACCTGGTGCGCCTGCGCTATCGGGACAATCCCCTGTTCCTGGAGGTGGGCTCGGTGGTCACCCACTACACCGTGGCGGCGGGGGCCAACGCTTCCGCGCAGGTGACGGCCCAGGGGAGCGACACGCTGGAGTCGTCGCTGGGCGCCAACCTTTCCTACGCCGAGGAGCCCACCATCACTTACGCGCCCCTCCAGGGGGACGACTTCGTGGCGCGGCTCCTCTCCCCCATCTCGCCGGCCAACCTGGTGCTCCTCTCGCAGTCGGGCTGGAGCATCGAGAGGTTGCTCCTGTGCTGCGTGCAGAAGGTCAACGGCCTGCGCAACGCCACCGGCGCCGCCGGGCCGACGCCGGATTACGCGCCGCCGTTCGCCGACTTCCACCGTCTCGCCAAGCTGCTGCGCAAGCTGCAGATCGCCGGGCTCGTCGAGGCCACCGTGGCCGAGGACGGCAAGACCGTCTCCCTGCAATTCAACCTCGCTCCTGCGGGCCCGCTGGCGGGCCAGAGCGAAGAGGCCCGCAAGCTTCTCGGGATCGTCGGCGACATCACCACGCTACGGGTCACTCCGGCGACGATCCGCAAGGGAAAGGACGAGGTCGCCGTCGCCGGTCGCTCCCTCCTCTCCGTGCTCTTCTATTTTTCCCAGGCGGTGGAGGTGCCGGCGGAGGACGAAAAGGCCGGCCGCGTGACGGTGACCCTCAAGGAGGACGGCCAGCGCTTCGACTGGCTGGAGGCCACGGGCAATCTCATGCGCGTGCGCAACTCGCCGACGCAGCCGGCCGGCGCCGCCGTCAAGGTGCGCTACCGCGGCTCCTGGTTCTACATCGCGGACGACGACCTGAATTCGAAGACCACCTTCAACCTCCTCACCTACCTCTTCGCCCTCAAGGCCGGCAGCCACCAGATCAAGGAGCCGCTGCTCACGCTGGGGATTCAGTAGCCCGGAACCCGCACCCCAGCCGCCGCGCCAACTGGATGACGTTCCTCAGCGGTCGAGCCGGCCGCGGATCTTGAGCTGCACCAGCTCGTCGGCCGAGAGCTTGCCGTAGCGCCCCACCGCCTGCTTGATGAACTCGCCGTTCACGCCGTGAATGCGGAACTGCACGAGCTGGTCCGCCGGCAGGCTGCGATAGCCGGCGGCCGCCAGCTCTTTGAGGTACTGAGGCGAAACGCCGTGGATGCGGAACTGCACGAGATCGTCCGCTGGCAGGCCGCGGTAGCCGTCCGCCGCCAGAGCGTGCAGGAACTCCGGCGAGACGCCGTGGATGCGGAACTGCACGAGCTTATCTGCAGGTACGCTCTTGTAGCCGTCCGCCGCCAGAGCGCGCACGAGATCCGGCGAGACGCCATGAATGCGGAACTGGACGAGATCGTCCGCCGGCAGGTCGCCGTAGCCGAGCGCCTTCAGCTCGCGGATGAATTGCGGGCTCACGCCGTGGATGCGGAACTCCACCAGCTTGTCGAGCGCGGCGTCCTTGTATCCGAGGTCGTGGATCTCGCGGACGAAGGCGAGGGAGACGTCGTGGGTCGCCATCTCCAGGAGGCGGTCCTCCGTCATCTTGTAGCCCAGCGCCGCCATGTCGCGGATGTAGCCGGGATTGCCCGCGAAAGTGAAGAAGCCGGTGCCCTGATCGCCCTTGAATTTCCCCTCGAAGCGGAAGGTGCCGGCGTCGCGCCGCAGCTCGAAGCGGACGTCGGGGCCGGCGGTGAGGCCGGGGAGGTCTTTCGCGGCGTAGGTCTCGCCGTTCGACCAGCGGTGATGGCCGCCGCCCCAGCTCATCGACATCTCCAGATCGACTTTGTCGCCCTTGCGTTCGGCGGACCAGGTGCCCTGGCGGGAGTCGGCCGGTCCATGATTCTCCACCGCCGCCGAGGCGCTGTCCGGGTTCGCGGCGACGTGGGAAACGTTGAAGGTCAGCCCGGCGGGAAGGAGCGACAGGGCGACGACGCCGGCCAGCCAGGAACGGCGGGGCCGCGGAGCCGGAGCGCCCACGAGCCGGCGGACACGGTCGAGGAGCGAGCCGCCGTCGGCGGCCACGGCGAGACGGGGCGACGGCACGCGCAGCCCTTCGAGGTCCGCCAGGGCGCGGGCGTAGCCCAGCCGGTCGCCGCAGACCGCCACGGCCAGGTCGTCGCAGCAGTTCTCCCGCTCGCGCCGCACCTGGGAGGAAACCCACCAGACCGCCGGGTGATAGAAGAGGAGCGTCTCCACCGCCGCCTGCAGGAGATTGATCAGGTAGTCGTGCCGCCGCACGTGGGCCAGCTCGTGCGCGAGGACGGCTTCGAGCTGCTGCGGCGAAAGGCCCGCCAGGGCGCTCGCGGGGACCAGGATCACCGGCCGCAGCCAGCCGATCACCGCCGGCACGGGAACAGCCGCGGATTCCAGGAGCTCGACGGCGCGGGCGATCCCCAGCCGGCTCGCCAGGGACCGCACCGTCGTCTCCAGGTCGCCACCCAACGGCTGGCCCGTCCGCGCCAGCCGCCGCGTCTGGCGGAAGCCGCCGAGGTGATAGGCCGAGAGGAGGACGACGCCGGCCAGCCAGAGCCCGAAGATCCAGGGCAGGGCGGACGGGAGGACGGCGGAAAGACCCTCATCACCCCGGCCCTCTTCTCCCGCCCCCTCCCTACCCCCCACACCGGGAGAAGAGGGAGAGGTTTGTCCAGGAAGAGGAGATCCCGCGAAGGCCGTTGCCTGCGAACTTGTGAGGCGTATGGCCGTCGCGACAGGCAGCGCCAGCATCAGCAGGAGAGCGCCCGCGGCCACGATATAGCGTGAGTTGGCGGAGCGCTTTTTCAACAGGCTCAAAATGCCCGCGGCGGCGAGCCCGGCCAGGGCGCCCTGCCAGAGGAAGTGGATCAGCGCCCAGGCGATCGCCTGGACCGCGGGGTTCGCCATCAACGTCTCGGTGCCGCTCATTTCGGTTCTCCTTCGAGCCGGTCCAACAGTTCACGGATCTCCGCCAGCTCCTCCGGCCTCGCCGGCCGGGAGGAGAGGGCACGCAGGACAAGCCGGCTGGCCGAGCCTTCGAACGCCCGGTCGAGGAGGTCCCCGACGAGCTGCGTCTGCGTCTGCTCCTCCGGCAGCCGGGCCGTGTAGAGGTGGGCGCGCTGCGCCTCGTCGCGAGTCACCAGCCCTTTCTCCGCCATGATCTGGAGCTGCTTCAAGGTCGTGGTGTAGCCGGTGGGAGCCCGGCGCGCCAGCTCGTCGTGGACCTCCTTGACGGTGCTCGGGCCGCGGCGCCACAGCACCCGGAGGATCGACAGCTCGGCGTCGGTGGGGCGGGGAAGGTCAGCCATGGAGGGACGATATACGAAGGTCTTCGTATTGTCAACGATGAGTTTCGTAGTTCGCCGGGAAAGGGGCTCGGACCGGGTTAGTACCAGTCCACGATCGCGAGGCCCTCGACGCGACCGAACTCGTCCACGTTGTGGGTGACCAGCGTGACGCCATGGGATATGGCCGTGCCGGCGATAAGCGTGTCCAGAGGCCCAATCGAGAGGCCCTGTCGCTCGAGACCCGATCGGATGCGAGCCGCCGCCCGGGCCTCGGCAGGTCCGAAGGGGAGGATGGTCAGCAGCGATACGAGCTCGTCGAGCAGGGCGCGGCGATGATCGGGGGAAGTGAGGCGGTCAATTCCGCTTTCCAGCTCATAGAGAACGACGGCAGGGAGGGCGATGTCGCGAGGAGGAGTCCGCAGAAGGTTCTCCGTCACCCTCTGTAGGCGCCCGATCTATTTCGTGATCGCCGTCTGAGTTTGTTCCGGTCTTCAGCGTGGTCAGATAAATTCGTCCGCGGCGTAGCGCGGGCGTCTTCGCCATGCCGGTAAGCCCACCGAGCAAAGA
>JBAPYB010000125.1:0-9323 GCA_049284515.1 Thermoanaerobaculia bacterium | reverse complement strand
CATGGACGGTCCGAATACCCTAAGGAGTAGCTCGGTGAAGATATTAGCCAAGTCTATGCTCTTGAGGAGATCGGCCCTCTCCGGGTCTTCGCCGAGGTACCGACCGTCGACTTCAAAGAAAGCCTCGCCTGTCGGATCGATTCCCGCAGCGCTTCGGCCTTCTCGTTCCAGATAAAGGCAACCCCCTGGTGCTTGACAGCCCCGAGCAGGGGAAGAAGAGTCGTCAGGCCCTCCCCAGCCTCGTCGGAGACAATGAAGAACAGGCTCAACAGGTCACCCCATCATCTCGCCAGTAGGGCCGTAGATGAACGCACCGAGCCATTTGTTATTGATCGTGGCGGCTATCCCACGCGCGAGCCGCTCTGACTTACAGCTCACCAGGGCTCGCCGATACCTTCGAAGCTCGTCTACCACACGACTTAATTCTGACCAGCCCTCCCGGGCCCACGGCGCGCCAAATCGGACTCGGTCGTAATCAAGCTCTTCGTTTCGACTCGGGATGAACCGCAACAACACGCACCAACACAATAGAGGCCTGGCGATCGCATGCTCAAGGAGGCGGTCGCACGAGACGAACCTCAACCCTTCGACCGGGCTGGCGCCGACGATCTCGGGCCATGTCGAGGCATACAGTGCCCGCCGTTTCCAGTCTCTGAGCATTGCCTCGGAGGCCAAGCTCGTCTCTCGCTCGAATTGGTCTCTCTCCTCTTCGCCGAGCAACGCCACCGCGAGCTTGACAACTTCCCGGCCGAGCTTCACCCGGCGCCTCTCTGCCGCTTCGTCTTTCTTCTTCCTTTGCTGATTTGCCGACCAGGAGGCGACTTCGGGAAACTCGACGACCCCGAACGAAGCTTGGTCTTCACGGCCTGGATCAAAAGCGAGGCCGGATCTGAGCACTCTAGCCATTAGAAAGGAATGGGGCCGGGGAGAGCAGCCCCGGCCCCGGGAGTGGAGCTACGCGCCTTTGACTTGGGGCAAAAAGAGGCTTGCCCCGACCCCTTTCGCCCGGGGCCGGCCAAGAGATCGCCGCCGTTGCCAGCAGCTTGTCCATCGCTTCTAGGCATCGAATTCCACCAGCACTAACTGGATTTGCTTGAGGCAGATTGGACACTGAGCGAGGAGGTGCCTCACGACCAGACGGTTTTGCTCGCGAGGCAAGAGGCAGGCGAGGAAGTTCTTTACGACGGCAGTTGACATGTGGTCCATGGGTTGTCTTCGGGGGTGCTCGCGGTAGCTCATGTCGATGGGAGGGTAAAGTCCGCTCGGAGCACCGCCAAGCAGTTGAGGAGATCCAGCGGATGCAGCGTTACCGAAGCGTCCCTTGGGAGGAAGAACGCTTCAAGCCGCAAAAAGTTCTCCTGCGGTGTCACGAAAAAGGGCTCAGCGGCAACCTAGATATAGGACCACCCCAAAGGAGACCGAGCCCATGCGCCTGAAAGAGCTGCCGGATCTGAGCATCGCCTTGACCTTCCTCCGCTTGGGCCAGGGGTGGAACCAGGCCGACCTGGCCGCCGCCGCGGGAATCTCGCCGAAGATCCTCAACGACCTCGAACGAGGCTGGCGGACCCTCACCCGCCCCAAGCTCGAACAACTGATCGCAACCATGGGGCTGCCGCCGGCGGCCATCGACGAGACGCTCGAGACCCTGGCCCGCAACCGCGCCATGGCGAGAGCGCCTCACCCAGCCGCGGGCCCGGCCTCGGCGGCGCAGAGCCGGGTGGAGTCCATCTCCGTGCAAGTCGGCAAGCTGGCGAGCGGCTTCACCCGCTCCACCCTCACGCTGCTGACCGTGGAGGGCGAGGCGCTGAAGGCCCGGCAACACGCGGAGGAGCTTTGGAACCGGCTGAAGCTCCGCACGCCCGCGGAGAGGAGGAAGCTGGTGGAACGCGGCCTCAAGTTCCGCACCTGGGCGCTGTGCGAGAGAGTGGCCCGGGCGAGCATCACGGCGGCGCCGAACCAGCCTCAACAAGCGCTGGAGCTGGCCGAGCTGGCGCTGCTCATCGCCGAGCTGCTCCCCGGAGAAGCTCTCCTCCGCGCGCAAACCCAGAGCTATGCGTGGGCTCACGTGAGCAACAGCCGCCGCGTCTGCAACGACTTGCCCGGAGCCGACGTGGCCATGGCTCGCGCCTGGCAGCTTTGGGAGGCCGGCGCGACCGGAGATTCGGGTTTCCTGAACGCGGCCTGGCTGCCGCGGCTCGAAGCCTCCCTACGCCGGGATCAGCGGCGGTTCGGGGAAGCCCTGAAACGGATCGACGAAGCTCTGGCCCTCGAACAAGAAGGCTGCCTGAGAGGCGAGCTCCTACTCAACAAGTCTGTAATCTTCCAAACCCTCGGCGAAGCGGAGGGCTCGGCGGCAGCGTTGTACGAGGCGGCTCCCTTGATCGATCCCGCCCGCGAGCCACGGAACGCCTTGGTGTTGCGGTTCAACCTCTTGGTCGACTTGCTGGCCTTGGAGCGTTGCGAGGAGGCCGAGTCGAAGCTGAGTGAAGTCCGTGCGCTCGCCGAGCAGCTAGGCGGGGCGCTCGATTTAACCCGAGCGGTTTGGTTGGGCGGAAAAGTCGCCGCCGGGCTGGGGCGGCTCGCGGAAGCCCGATCGGCTTTCGAGCAAGTGCGGCGGAAGTTCGTTGACCATGGGCTGGCCTTCGACTACGCGCTGGTGAGCCTGGAGCTGGCTCTGATCCTCCTGGAGCAGGGGCGCACCGCGGAGGTCCGCACACTTGCCGAGGAGATGTTGACGATCTTCCGGGCACAGAAGGTGGAGCGGGAGGCCTTGGAAGCGCTCCGGGTCTTCTGCGACGCCGCCAGGCGGGAGGCTGCCACCGTGGAGCAGACGCGGCGGATCGTGAAATTTCTCTATCGCTCCCAGCACGATCCCGAGCTGCGCTTCGAGCCGGAGAACGGGGCCGAAGCCCGGTGAGAGCTTCAGCCCCTCAGGGTCTCTCCGTATTAGTGGTCCGGCGCGCAGCGACCGTTGGGGTCGAGCGAGCAGCCCGCATCGGTGTTCTGAGTTGGCGCCGGTGCGCAGCGACCATTGGGGTCGATCACGCAGCCGGCTTTGAGCCACAGACGTGTGAGGAAACCGCCCAGGGAGCCGAAGAAGTTTTGCGAGGCGAAGACCTTCTCCACGTGCCCTGGCGCCGGCGGCTGGGGCGGCGAGGCCCAGGCCCCGGAGATACCGAGGGTGAGCCCGAGGAGGATGAATACAGAGGCTCTGCGGATTGCTCGCATGAGCTTGATTCCTTTCCGGGAGGCGGCTCGCCTGCGGCCCCCATTGGCCGTGGAGCCGGTCCTCTCCCGGAGGTATGGTGCGCGGAAAGCGGGTGGAGAAACCATCCATTGGAGCGCTGCTGCAACACTGCAAAGGAGGATGAGATGATGGACCCGAACGAGAACGACCCCGAATCGAGGCTGGCGCTGGTGCTGTTCCGGAGCTCCCTGCTCTTGCAGCAAGGAGATTTCGCTCGTGCGGCCGGCATCGCGCCGGGCCAATACGGGTTTTATGAACGAGGCGAGCGGCCCACGCCGCGGCACGTGCTGGAGAAGGCCGCCGTGGCCGCCGGATTCCCCCTCTACCTGCTCGATCTCCTGCTCTGGGTGATCCGCTCGTTCCGCGCCGTGGCACGGGGAAAGTCGCGCGCCGATCGCGCCTTCGCGGAAGGGTTCTTCGCCGAGCTCGTCTCGCTGATCCGCCAAGCGGCCGACGTCATTCTCACACCTGCCCGGGCCGCGCGCCCGGCCCGAATCGCCCTCCCGGTTGCCGAGGACCGTGTGGAGGCGGCGGCGCTCTGGGCCAACCTGGAACCCTGCACCGCCGCCGAACGCCGCATGCTGGTGGAAGAGCTGGCCGAGTATCGCACCTGGGCGCTATGCGAGCGGGTGGCCCGTGAGAGCGTCGCCGCGGCGGCCAACCAACCCGCAGAGGCCCTGGATCTGGCCGAGCTGGCGCTGCTCATCGCCGAGCTGGCGCCGGGAGAAGCGCTCTGGCGCAGGCTCCTCCAGAGCTATGCGTGGGCCCACGTGAGCAACAGCCGCCGCGTCTGCAACGACCTGCCCGGGGCCGAAGAGGCGATGGCTCGCGCCTGGCAGCTTTGGGAGGCGGGCGCCGCCGGAGACACGGGTCTCTTGAACGAGGCGTGGCTGCCGCGGCTCGAAGCCTCCCTCCGTCGGGACCAACGGCGGTTTAAGGAAGCCCTGAGCAGGGTTGACGAAGCTCTGGCTCGCGACCGGAACGGTGAGTTGAAGGGCGAGATCCTCCTCAACAAGTCTGTAATCTTTCAGACCCTTGGCGACGCGGAGAACTCGGCGGCAGCGCTGTCCGAGGCTGCGCCTCTCATTGATCCCTGTCGCGAGCCGCGGAGCGCCTTGATTCTGCGGTTCAACCTCCTGGTCGATGTCTGTAATCTCCAAAAGTTCACAGAAGCCGAGCCTATGCTGAGCGAAGTCAAGGCGCTGGCCGAGCGGCTGGGCGGGGATCTGGATTTGACCCGGTATTCTTGGCTGGAAGGAAAAGTCGCCGCCGGGCTGGGGCGGCTCGCAGAGGCGCAGTCTTGCTTCGAGGCAGTCCGAAAAGTATTCGCCGAGCGTGGCTTGACCTTCGATTACGCGCTGGTGAGCCTGGAGCTGGCCTTAATTCTCCTGGAGCAGGGCCGCACCGGGGAGGTCCGCACCCTCGCCGAGGAGATGCTGACGATCTTCCGGGCGCAGCAGGTGGAGAGGGAGGCCCTGGCGGCGCTGCGGCTCTTCTGCGACGCCGCGAAGCAGGAGACCGTCACGGTGGAGCTGGCGCGGCGGGTGGTGAAGTTCCTGGAACGGGCGCAGCACGATCCGGAGCTGCGGTTTGAGATTTAGGGGGGCCCGGGAAGCTCCTTGTGGCTAGCAGTTGGTGTTATTCGTCATCGCTTGCGATACGTATGGGCTTGCCGTCGTAAAGGTACTTGCTCGCCATGTCGATGTATTCAGCCCAAGTAGGTATGTCCAGCTCCTTCCGGTAAATGTCGACTGCGAGGGGCCAGGCTCTTATCCAGGTCAAGGCGCTTGACCGCAGGCGCTGTCACAGTGCTTCCGCGTGCAGGCGGCATTGTCCTTAGCAGCGGCCAGGACATCGGCGGAAGGCTTCTTACAGCCGTCTACACAGCCCGGTTTCTTGCCGCAGGCTTTGACGCAGCCCAAGTACTCGTCACAGCCGGGGTGGTTCAGACAGGAGACCACCTCCTTGGCGCATTGGGTAGAGGCACAGAGCGTACAGGCGTCGACCGGCCCGCCGCAAGCCTCCACGTTGCACTTCGCCATCTGGCAGGCGAAGCGAGCGACATAGGTCGCCGGCGCCGTGCCGCACTTGCCATTGCACGGCGGGGAGGAGCAACTGTTCCTGAGGCAGTCGAGAAACGCGGCGCATGCCGGCTCCGTCTCGCAGACCCTGCGCTCCGTGCAGCAGCGGCTCTCGTGGCAGGTCTCACAGGCGTTGGTCCCTTCCCGAGGCTGGCAGGTCGTCGAAGAGGGCGGCGTCTTTCGTGGGGCCGCCTGCGTCTTCTGAGCACCCGCTTTGGAATCTACCAAGGTCACCGGCAGGATCAGCAGCAACCCTACGATCAACTCCTTCCTGGTCATTCACGCCCTCCATTCCGTAGCGGTCCCATTCTATTTCTACTCGCTACGAAGCGCCAGGAGCGGATCGGTTCTGGCAGCTCGCCAAATCGGTGAGGCACAAGCGATGGCTGCGACCAGGAACAAGAGCACGACCGCCGCTCCCAGGATGAAAGGATTTCCCGGCTTCACGCCGAACAGGAAAGCCGCCAGGAGGCGGGAGAACATCGCCGCCCCGGCCACGCCGGCGATCGCTCCCACGACCACCTGGCCCAAGCCGGCGCGCAGGACCAGCCCGGCCACGCCGAGTCGCGAGGCTCCAATCGCCATTCGAATGCCGATCTCTCGGCGCCGCTGGTGGACGGCAAAGGCGACGACTCCGTAGAGTCCGATCGCGGCGAGGACCAACGCCGCCAGGCCGAGCACCGCGAGCAGTGTTCTCATGGTTCTGTAGTCCGCCATCGACTGGTCGACGGCGTCAGCGAGAGTCTGGGGTTGAATAGGCGGGACGTTCGGATCCAGCCGGGCCAGCACTTGGCGGAAAGCGCGTTCCATATCGGCCGGCGCTAGAATGCTCCGAATCGCAACATAGCCTCCAGGAACAGGACGTTGCGCCAGCGAGAAGTAGATCCCCTCTAGATGCTCATCGTCCGGGTGATCCTCGGATTCATCCCAGCTCAGGTACAAGTCGGGGACGACCCCCACGATCGTCGCCCAAGAGCGTGGCGCACTTCCTTCGGTCAGCCTGATGCGGCGACCGAGGGGATTCTCCGCAGAGAAATACCGGCGAACGAAGCGGTGATTGATAAGTGCAACGAGTGGACTCTTGACGACGTCCCCCGCAAGGAAGTCTCGGCCCTGGAAGATCGGCCGGCCAAGAGTCTGGAAAAATCCGGAAGAGACGACGGACCAACGCGCGGTTGCTTCACCCGTCAGGCTTTTCCCCTCGATCTCGAAGCGAGACCGCCGCGAGCTTTGGAAAGGAAGATGGGAAGCGAGGGCCATTGACCGGACGCCCGGAATCTCCTTGACCTGTCTTCCGAGATCCTCGTAGAGCTGCAACCAGCTCGACGCACTGGGGAAGTTGCCAGTATCAAGGATGATCAGAGAGGTCCAGACCTTTTTGGGCTCCTCCCCGAAGTCGTGCTGATACAGGTTGTGGACGCTCGCGATCATCTGCCCCGTGCCAGACAGCAATACGCAGGTCAAAGTGACCTGAACCACAACCAATCCCCTGGCCCAGTGTCCCAAGCTGCGGCTGGTGCCTCCTGGCGATTGATCCCTCAGTCCGTCGCCCGGCCGGGCATTGGCCGCTCGGTAGGCGGGAACAAGGGCCGACAGCAGGGCGGTGCCGAGGGTCACTCCGAGGACGGCGACGAGCGCTCTCGCATCCAGGTGAACATCGGCCCAAAACGCTTGGACCAACCCTCCCGACTGCCGGTAGAGCTCGATGCAGACCTTCGCCACCCCGAGCCCTGCGACGGCGCCCAAGGCAGCGATCAAGAGCGCTTCACTGAAGACCGCGACGACGAGGCTCCTGCGGTCGGCTCCCAGCGCCACCCGCACCGCCAGCTCCCGGCCACGCTGCGCCCCCTTTGCGAGCAGAAGGTTGGCGACGCTGGCGCAGGAGATCAGGAGGATACCTGCCACCGCGGCCGTCATGAGTCCCAGAGGCCGGCGCGCCGCGGCGGTATAGCCAGCAGTGAACGGGAGGACGACGGTGTGCGCCTCGCCGGCTTTTTCGTTGCCGATCTTCACCGCGTAGGCCAAGCTGTCGAGCTGCGCACGCGCAGCTTCCGGAGTCACTCCGTCCCGGAGCCTGCCGCAAACTTCGAGAGAATCTCCCCGTTGGGCAACGAAGCGCAATGAGTTTGCCAGAGGCATCCAGAAGCTTTGACTCAAGGGAAATTTGAAACCCTTGGGCATCACGCCAATCACGGCTGTCGAATCCCCGCCAAGCCGGACGACGCTACCCAGGATCTTGGGATCCCCCTGATATCTCTGCTTCCAGAGATCGTAACTGATGACCACGACTCTCGGTGAGTTCTCCCGGTCCTCATCCGGAGCGAATCCCCTCCCCAGCGCCGGCTGGACGCCCATGGCGCGGAAGAACGGAAAGGAAACCTCGGCGCCATTCACCAACTCGGCAGGTCTTCTGTCCCCGGTCAAAACCATGCCATAAGGAGTCCATGCCGCCAGGGCTGAAAAGCTCGTCTGGTGCTCTTGCCAGACTTGAAACTCGGCAGGCATGATACCCCGATTCCCGGAGCGCGGAGTCCTGCGGCCCACGAACATGAGTCGCGCAGCCTTGGGCAAGGCCAACTTGCGCAGCAGGGTGCCGTCGACGATGCTGAACAGGGCTGCCGCAAAGCCGATACCCAGAGCGAGCGCCGCTACGGCGACTACCGACTGCAACGGCTGCTTGCCGAGTCGCCGCAAACTGAGCCAGAAATCTCGAATCACGAGCTACATCCTACCAGAAGTATCCTTGATACACGAAGCAGCATCACTGTGAGGCGCAGACCCCTCTCCAGCTTTCCCTGAGCGAACCGGACTGTGCTATCCTCAGGCAAATCACAGGCGACGGAAGTGTAACCCAAGGCAAGGGGAAGGAGATGCCCGTATGAAGAAGAGCGCGGCAGGTAGTGAGGCCCCCGGCAAGGAGCTCAAGGGAAGAGTCCTGGCTCGAGTCTTGGCTGAGGATCTCAAGAAGGTGGGCGGAGCTGCAACCAAGAGCAAGCCCATACCCAGGGGGGACGAGATCGTCAACGATTCGTGGAAGCTTGCAGACGATCAGGTCTGACAGGCGCCGCGCTGATTTCCAAGGCATGCATTGCCAGGAAGCCTTGCCTTGAAGACCATTCTTATCGCAACGATCGCGGAAGACTCACATGCTTCCGCGGTCGCTGCCGCCCTTCGAAAAAAGGGAGCGGAGCCAGTCCTCTGGTATACGGCTGATTTCCCGACTCAGGCCCTCGAAACGGTCGACTTCCAAGGCAACTTAATGGGTCTCGCAATCCGCGACCTTGAGAGCCGCCTTGTGAGGACCGACGTCCACTGCATCTGGAACCGCCGCCCACACGAGGAGCTCGGCCCGGCCAAGCTGCACCCAGCCGACAAAGGCTTTGCTCGCATGCAATGCTCCCGGTTCAGGAACGCGCTCTTGAACATCCTGTCGGACCGCGCTCTGGCAAGAGGAGTCTTCTGCGTCAATCCATGGGAAAGCGCCTTGCGGAGCGAGAACAAACTTTGGCAGCATTACGTCGCCCAGCAGGTGGGCCTCGAAATGCCAGAATCCTTGTATACCAACGACCCCTCGCGAATTCGGGAGCTCCTCGGACGTCACGGCGGCTTGATCGCCTATAAACCTTTCCTGGGGGGATTGTGGGACGACGGGACGACCGAGTGGGGTTCCTTCACCTCGGCGATCAGGGCCGAATATCTTGTGGAGGATAACCTGCTCCAAGCCGCTCCCGGCATCTATCAGGAGCTTGTCTCTAAAGCCTATGAGTTGCGAGTCACCATGATCGGTGAGCGTGCTTTCACGGCTCGGCTCAATTCACAGCAGACGGCGAACGGAAGCCTCGGGAGAAAGAGGGAGAACAGCCAACCGGGCTTCCTCGGCGGGGGAGCGGGACCCGCCGAGTGGGCTGCAATTCCTCTGAGCCGGGCTGCGCGACCCGTGCGACGCGTCGCGCGACCGGCCGGATCCGCGAGGCGACCCGTCCCTCGGGTGCCGC
>JBAPYB010000124.1:0-58320 GCA_049284515.1 Thermoanaerobaculia bacterium | reverse complement strand
TACGAATCAACAAACCAGTCCCAGATTGCACCGCGACGGCCCAGTCTGGGACTGGAGCTCTCACCGCTCTCCACCGCCCCGAAAGAGCTCGAATTCATGGCCACGGAATTACGCGAGACTCAACACGTCGCCTCCCGCGCGGAGGCGTGGATTGAAACTGGAAGGCCAGGACATCCTGCGCTGAACCTCCCAGTCGCCTCCCGCGCGGAGGCGTGGATTGAAACCCGGTCCGCCGCGCTAGCAACGGCCGGCCTCCCGGTCGCCTCCCGCGCGGAGGCGTGGATTGAAACAACTCGCGGAGGACGCCTTTGACGCGGTTGTCTTGTCGCCTCCCGCGCGGAGGCGTGGATTGAAACTTGGCGGTGTAGACGCTGATATCCGTCCCACTCGTCGCCTCCCGCGCGGAGGCGTGGATTGAAACCCCAACTCACGCCCTACCGCCAGCATGCGCCGCGTCGCCTCCCGCGCGGAGGCGTGGATTGAAACCTCGCCTCACCGAAGAAATGAACCGCGCGGCCGGGTCGCCTCCCGCGCGGAGGCGTGGATTGAAACATCGCACACTCCTTGTGGTGCTTTGGCGAGCTTGGTCGCCTCCCGCGCGGAGGCGTGGATTGAAACTTCGCGGGACAGGGAGGCGTAGGGTCGTGCCCTTGTCGCCTCCCGCGCGGAGGCGTGGATTGAAACATGGCGCTTGCCGCGCTGAGCGCCGGCGCCCAGGTCGCCTCCCGCGCGGAGGCGTGGATTGAAACAACGCGGAGGCGGACTCGCTCGCCTACGTCCCGAGGTCGCCTCCCGCGCGGAGGCGTGGATTGAAACTCCGCCCCGCGGGCGAGGCAGAAGGCGAGACAGAGTCGCCTCCCGCGCGGAGGCGTGGATTGAAACTTGTCCGGACTTGAGGTTGTACGAGCGGTGAAGGTCGCCTCCCGCGCGGAGGCGTGGATTGAAACTGCCTCTGCCGTGGCGGACGTTGTTTCCGCGGGGTCGCCTCCCGCGCGGAGGCGTGGATTGAAACCACCATCGACGCGACGGCGCAGTTCGCCAGCGGGGTCGCCTCCCGCGCGGAGGCGTGGATTGAAACTGGCGAACCGTGCACGCGACGACGGTCGCCAGGCGTCGCCTCCCGCGCGGAGGCGTGGATTGAAACCGACCTCGCGGTGACCACCTTGGAACAGGTGACGGTCGCCTCCCGCGCGGAGGCGTGGATTGAAACTCGATCTGGTCATCGCCGGCAACGCCCCGGTGAGTCGCCTCCCGCGCGGAGGCGTGGATTGAAACCTCGTGCCGTTTGGGACGATCACTAGTGGCGCGGTCGCCTCCCGCGCGGAGGCGTGGATTGAAACACCCAGCCGCCGCCCGGTGAGCGGCGACAGGCGACGTCGCCTCCCGCGCGGAGGCGTGGATTGAAACTTCTCCCCGCCGCCCTCCACGCCCAGCCCGCCGAGTCGCCTCCCGCGCGGAGGCGTGGATTGAAACCGGAGGAACTGCACGTCCGGAACCTGGGCCGCCGGTCGCCTCCCGCGCGGAGGCGTGGATTGAAACATCGACCCTAAGCCCCGCATGGAGATCTGGCGAGGTCGCCTCCCGCGCGGAGGCGTGGATTGAAACCACATCGTCTATCCGGACAAGGTCGCCGAGCTCGGTCGCCTCCCGCGCGGAGGCGTGGATTGAAACAGCATGGACGGCAACGGCAATGCCCAAGGCGTCGACGTCGCCTCCCGCGCGGAGGCGTGGATTGAAACGTACAGGCACCCACGCCGGCGAAAGTCCCGGTCGGTCGCCTCCTCCCGCGCGGAGGCGTGGATTGAAACTGGACTCACCACGGCGCGGAGGCGTGGATTGAAACATGCCGGCGCCTACCGTCTTACCCGTGGACTCGCGTCGCCTCCCGGATGGGGGTGGTGTCCGGCATGAGTCTGGTCGTGGCCTCCGCGCGACGTTCGCCTTTGATGATCTGGATAAATGCTACTACATCAGCACACTCCGCCGGCAACTCCAAAGAATCGTCCACCGGGGCAAAAAACGGAGTTAGTTGCCGGCGGGACGCCGGCGCTCCCAGGGGTGCTCGACGGGGGCGTCTTCGCTGTGCTCCCTCTTCTCCCGGACGGGGGGAGGGCGAGGGAGAAGAGGGCCGGGGTGATGAGGGGTCTTGCTGGTCAAACCCCCAGCGCCGGCACCTTCAAGCCGAGGTGCTGCTCGAAGAGCTCGTAGCCGGGGCTGGCGTGGAGGAGGGTCCAGCCGTTTTCGAGGGCGAAGGTGGCGATGAGGCATTCGATGGTGGCGGGAGCAGGATGGCCCTTGGCCAGCAGGATGCGGGAGTTGCGGGCGGCGATGCGCGCCAGGTCGAAGCCGCCCATCGTGACGCGGCGGAACCGGCCCAGGGCCTCCTCGGCCAGCTCTTTCTCCCGCTCGTCCAGGTAGCCGGCGAGAACCTCGGCGTGGATGAGGTCGCCGACGCCCACCCAACTCCAGCCCAGGGCACGGTCCAGGAAATCCGTCTGGGGCGTGACGGTGCCCTGGAAGTAGTCGATCCAGACGGTGGAATCCGGGAGGAGACGCACGGTCAGCGACTCCGCCGGTCGCGCGCCAGCTCCGGCTCGCGGTGAAGCTTTCCCCGCAGTCCCCGCACTGTGCCCTGCTCGTAGAGGCCGACCAGCGCCGTCAGCGCCTCGTGCAGCGTCGCCTTGTAGGTGGGCAGCCCCGTCAATCCCATGGCCTTCAAAATCAGCTTCTCGTCCACTTCGACGTTGATCCGCATCGCGCAGTCCCTCCCAATACACGGCCTGCCGGTCAGTATACACAGACGCTGCGCAGAAATACACCAAGCATTCACTAATCTGTGTATACAGGTCCCGTGGGCACACGTTGAGGCCAGTACCCTGTGCGGGAGCAGTTTCAAGGAGTGCGGCCGAGCCGCTCACATACAGGAATTCGCCGTCGATAAGTGCGGCCAGGCCTCCGCAACGTCTTCCGCGGGTGGATCCATACACAGGTCGATGATGCTCTTGTGTATGGGATCGCCCGCCTTACACAGGACTGCAGCAAGGGAGTGTAAGTTCGTAGCCACGCTGCTTCAGTGCGGCGTTTCACCCCGCAGAGCGGCGAGGAAATCCGGGCTCCACGCCAGCGTCTGGCCGTCGGGGATTGCGAGGAGGACGAGGGAGCACGTCGCAAGGAGCCGGACGGGGAGGCGCATGGTGGTTATATTATCGCACGAGCGAGGAGGTGGTCCCATGGGCAAAGCACAGACCGAAGTACCCGCGGACAAATTGGCGCTGTACGAGACTCTGGTCGCGACCCTTCCGGGCGTGGAGCGCAAAGGCGCGACGGTGCCCTATACCTCCGTGAACGGGAACATGTTCAGCTACCTGGGAAAGACGGGCACGCTGGCGCTGCGCCTCCCGGAGGAGGCGCGCGGCGAATTCCTCAAGAAGTACAAGACGAAGCTGTGCGAGCAGTACGGAGTCGTTCAGAAGGAATACGTCGACGTTCCCGACGCGCTGCTGAAAAAGACCGCGGAGCTGAAGACGTATTTCGCCCTGAGCTTCGCGTACGTGAGCTCTCTGAAGCCGAAGCCGACGACGAAGAAGAAAAAGGCGACCTAAATCCCCACCCCCGCCATCAGCCACAGCATGATGGCCTTCTGCGTGTGCAGGCGGTTCTCCGCTTCGTCGAAGATACGGCTCTGGGGGCCGTCCGCCACTTCGGCGGCCACTTCTTCGCCGCGGTGGGCAGGCAGGCAGTGGAGGAAGACGGCCTCGGACTTGGCGTGGGCCATCAGCGCGCTGTCCACGATGTAGCCGTGGAAGTCCAGGAGCCGCTTCTGCGCCTCGGCTTCCTGCCCCATCGACGCCCAGACGTCCGTGTAGACGGCGGAGGCTCCGGCCACGGCCTCTTTGGGATCGTTGGTCAGCGTGATCTTCGTGCCCGCCTCGTTGGCATCCTGAAAGGCGAGGCCCGCGTACTGCGGCTTCACCTCGTAGCCGCGGGGTGAGGCCACGGCGATGTCCATCCCCACCTTGGCGGCGCCGAACAGCAGCGAATGCGCCATGTTGTTGCCGTCGCCCACGTAGGCGATCTTGCGGCCCCGCAACGCCTCCAGGCTGCCGAAGACCTCGGTCAGCGTGAAGTAGTCCGTCAGCCCCTGGCAGGGGTGGAGGTCGTCGGTGAGGCCGTTGATCACCGGCACGGAGCCGTGCTTCGCGAGGTCGGTCACCGTCTGGTGGGCAAAGGTGCGGGCCATGATGCCGTCGACGTAACGGGAGAGCACCTGGGCGGTGTCTGCGATCGGCTCGCCGCGGCCGAGCTGGATGTCGCGGCTGGAGAGGAAGAGGCCCTGGCCGCCCATCTGGGCCATGCCCACTTCGAAGCTGACGCGGGTGCGGGTCGACGATTTCTCGAAGATCATCGCCAGCGTCTTGCGGTGCATGTGGTTTTCGTACTTCTGCGGCTGCGCCTTGACGTCCGCGGCCAACTTGAAGAGACCTGCGACCTCGGCGGCCGTCAGGTCGTGGATCGAGATCAGGTGACGGGGCATGGAAAATTCTCCTGGGAAAAGGGTTCGATCGGGTCAGAGCCCTGCCACCCAAGGCCCTCATCACCCCGGCCCTCTTCTCCCAGCCTCCCCCCCGTCCGCCGGGAGAAGAGGGAGTGGTTGGTCTGACGAGGGCCCTGTCTTAGCCCCCTCTCTCCCGGCCGGTGGAGGGGAGGCTGGGAGAGAGGGGGTTGGGGGAGTGAGGGTCCGCTCCGGAGGAGCGCTGGCGGTTGGGTCGAAGCTCTCACAGGGCATCCCGCTCCAGCGGCATGGTCATGCATCTCGGGCCGCCGCGGGCGCGGGAGAGCTCGTTGGAATAGAGGGCCACGGCGGTGGGGCCGCCGCCCACCAGGTCGTGCTGGCCGGAGAGGGCTTCCTCCTCGAAGAGGATGCGCCAGCCCCGCCGCGACAGCGCGTCCAGGGTCTTGCGGTTGCGCCGGTAGAGAAGGATCAGGCCCGGCGCCAGGGCGAAGGCGTTGGCGCCGTCCGTCCACTGCTCGCGCTCCTGGTCGATCGCCTCGTTGGAGCCGCCGCAGGGCACCACCTCCAGGTCCAGACCCAGCTCCTTCAGCACCTCCAGCAACGAGCTGCGCAGGGTGAAGGTCAGGTCCTTGGCCAGGAGGTCGATCGAATAGACGTGGGCCGCCTCGGGGCCGCCCGGCTGGATCACCGGCACGTGGGCGAGGCACAGGTTGCGGTCGATCAGGGTGAAGACCGTGTCGAGGTGCATGTAGGAGCGCTTGCGCGGCAGCTCGACCATGATGAGGTGGCGGAAGGAGGTCTCCACCCGCCGCAGGTAGTCGGCAAGGACCTCGATGCCGCGCCGGTTGGTGCGCTCGGAGAGGCCCACGAGGAGGATCTCGGGGCTCACCACCAGGACGTCGCCCCCCTCCAGGCTCGGGTAGGGGAAGTACGGGTTGTGCTGCGGCGCGCCGGTGGGCGGCACGTCGATCTCGTAGAGCGTGCCGTGGTCCGCCAGCACCGGATGGCGCTCGAACAGGGTGCGGGAAAGGAGCGGCTCGCGCTCCCGGGCCGAGGTGGCCATGGAGGAGATGACGACGCCGTTGCCCATCACCACCTGCGGATCGCGCATGAAGAAGTAGTTGGGCACCGGGTTGAGGTCGAAGAAGACCTTGCGGCCGGCGTCGGAGTCCTCGGCGGGGGTGCGGATGCCCTCGATCAGGGCTCCAGCCAGCTCCTTGGGCGGCAGGTCGTAGAGCCGGCGCACGACGTTGAAAGGGGCGCTGTACTCGGCTTCGAGCTCGTCGAGCAGCCGCTTGCGGGGCGCCTCTTCGCCGAGCACGTCCGCCAGCAGGTCCTGGGCGTCCAGCACCTCGACGCCGGCCGCCTCGATGACGCGGCGGAAGCCGTCGTGCTCCTCGCGCCCCTCGTCGCCGTCGAGGATGTCGTCGAAGAGCAGGCTCTCCATCATGGACGGCACCATCCAGTCGATCTCGCGCCCGGGCCGGTGGACCAGGACGCGCCGCAGGCGCCCGATTTCAGAATCGACTTGGATCGGCATGCTGGACCCCAGGAAGGTGTGCGCCCGTGGGACGGGCGGCGACGCATTGTAGCAGGTCATCACGGTGGGCCTCTAATCCTGCGCGCTCCCCCTCCCAAGACCCTCACAGGCGCTGGCTTGCAGCCTCAGAGGGTGTTTGAAAAGTCCTTGCTGCCTGGACCCGTCTGCCCTTCGAATCCTCACCCCCTGTCCCCCATAGGCGCTAACTTTGCTTCGTGTAGGGGCGGGTCTGGAGGGTCGGGGAGGGGGCGCGACCCGCCCTGCAGCGGCGAAATCGTCGAATCAGGGCGGGTCGAGCCCCCAACCTGCCGCCCAGACCCGCCCCTACTCGAAGCATTGGGGCCAAAGTTAGCGCCTATACCCCTGCCCCTTCCGACACCTGGACAGCCGGCGAAGTGGGCTTTAGACTCCCCAGCAGTCCTCTCAATCCGACCGATCCCGACCACCAAGGAGGCTCATGCGAGGCTGGCGAGGTCGACGATGGACGGCTCTCCTCGCGCTTTTCGCGCTGGCCGCCGCAGGCCGGGGCACGCTCGCGTCTTCGGACCCTCTTCAACTCTCTCCCGGCACACCGCTGGAGCGCGCCTTCGCCCCGGGTGAGTCCCAGGCCTTCCTCGCCGGGCTCGACGCCAGCAAGGCCTATCTGCTGGCCGTCGAGCAGCGGGGAATCCACCTCGTCGTCGAGGTGCAAGTCCCCGACGGAAAGAGCATCGCCGCGGTCGACTCGCCCCTGGACCGCTGGGGGACCGAGATGGTCCTCCTCCGTCCGGCGAGCCCGGGTTCCTACCGGGTCGAGGTGCGGTGCGAAAAGAAAGGCGTGGGACCGGGCCGCGTCGTTCTCCATCTGGAGGAGATCCCGGAAAAAGACGGGGAACGGCTCGCCGCCCTGGCCGCGATGACCCAGGCGGGCACCATCCTGCGCCGCGAGCCTACGGGCAGCCTTGAAAAGATCCTGGCGGCCTTCGAGGAGGCGCGCGCTCACTTCCAGGCCGCGGGTGACCGCCCCGGCGAGGCCGAGGCGGTCGCCGGCCTTGCCGAGATCACGCATCGGCTGGGCCGGCAACGCCAGGCGGTCGATCTCTATCGCGAGACGATTTCGCGCTGGCAGGAGCTGGGCCGGTCCGAGCGCGAGATGGTGACCTGGAACGACCTGGGGCTCGCTCTCTGGGAGATGAGCGAGCTGCCTGGGGCCGACGACGCTTTCGCCCGCGGGCTCGCCCTCGCACGCCGCCTCGGCTCAGCCTACGACGAGGCCACGCTGCGCAACGACCAGTGCCTCGTCCTCCACGCCCGGGGCGGAGTCCAGCCGGCGCTCGCCTGCTACCGCGAGGCCCTGGCGCTCTACCACCAGCTCGGCGAGACCCGGGATGAGTCCGCGGTGCTCAACAACCTCGGCTACGCCTTCTTCAGCCTGGGCGAGCCGCAGCCGGCCGAGGAGAACTACCGGCAGGCCCTGGCGATCCGCCGGGCCACCGGCGACCGGGCCGGGGAAGCCCAGGCGCTCAACAATCTCGCCGTCCTCTTCCGCAGCCTGGGCGAGGCCGGCGAAGCGTTCCGGGCCTACGGCGAGGCCCGGGAGATCCTCGCGACGCTCGACGACCGCCGGCAGGAGGCCACCACCCTGTACAACCTCGGGGTCGCCTACAGCGTCGCCGGCGAGGTGGAGCGGGCCCGGATCTACCTGAACCACGCCTTGGAGCTGAGCCGATCCGTCGAGGACCGCCGCGGCGAAATCGTGACGCTGAACGGCCTCGGCTGGCTCGAGACCAGGAGCGGCGAGGCCGGCAAGGCGATCCCCCTCCACCGGCAGGCCCTCGCGATCGCACGTGCGACCCAGGACGCGCGCAACGAGGGGATCAGCCGCGGCTATCTCGGAGAGGCCGAGGCCGCCGCCGGCCGTCCATCCGGGATGGCCGAGGCGCTCGCGGAGCTCGACCAGGCTCTCGCGCTCCAGCGCCGGACGAAAGATCGCTACGACGAAGCCGTCAGCCTGCGCCGGAAGGGAGAGATTTTGACTGCCGGTGGACGGGCGGCGGAGGCGCTGCCTCTCTTCGAGCAGTCGCTCCTGGCCTCGCGCGCCTTGGGCGATCGCGTCGACGAGGCCATCGCGCTCGCCGCCCGGGCGCGCACCCTGCGAGACCAGGGAGAGCTCGATCGGGCCGCGGGCGACGTCGAGGCCGCCATCGCAGCTCTCGAATCGCTCCGCACCCGGCTGGGAAACCCCGACCTCCGCGCCGCTTTCCTCGGCTCCCGGAGCGACGTGTATGAGCTCCGGGTCGACATTCTCATGCGTCTGGCCACCGCCCGGCCCGGCCAGGGTTTCGAGCAGGCCGCCTTCAAGGCGAGCGAGCAGGCGCGCGCTCGGGCGCTCCTCGACGTCTTGCAGGAGAGCGGCGCCCAAGTCCGGACCGGCGTCGACCCCGCGCTCGTGGCACGGCAACGCGACCTCGAACGCCGTTTTGCCCTGAAGGCGGACCGGCTTCAGAGCCTCCTGGGACGCGGCAAGGGAGGGCAGGCCGAGAGCAAGACGCTGGAGATCGACATCGAGCAGATTCAGGCCGCGCTCGACAACCTCGACGGCGAGATCCGGCGGAGCAACCCGCGCTATGCCGATCTCACCCAGCCCAGGGCTGCGAGCCCGCAGGAGATTCAGGGGCTGCTCGACGACGGCACGCTGCTGCTCGAATACTCCCTCGGGCGGCAGCGGAGCTACGTCTGGGCGGTCGACGCGACCACACTGCACTCTTACGTCCTGCCAGGACGGGAGGAGATCGAGCGTGCCGCCCGCGCCTACTATCAGGCCCTGAGCACTCCCGCCCCGAGGGGAGGCGACGGCGGCCGAACACGGCTCGGGCAGACGCTCAGCCGGATGCTCCTCGCCCCGGTGGCCGGCCAGCTCGGTGAACGCCGGCTGGCGATCGTCGCCGACGGGGCCCTGGACTACATCCCCTTGGACGTCCTCCCCGAGCCCGGGCGGCCGGGCCGGCCCGCCCCGCTCCTCGAGCGTCACGAGGTCGTCGAGCTGCCCTCGGCGTCCGTCCTCCTGGCCGAGCGCCGCGAGCTCGCTCAACGGCAGCCGGCCCGCGACCTTGCCATCGTGATCGCCGACCCGGTCTTCCAGGCGGAAGACTCCCGCGTCGCCCGCGGCGGACCCGGATCTCCGGCCGCGGCCAAGTCCGCGGGCGTGCGCCGGGGAGAGGAGCCGGAAAACCTCTCCCGCCTGAGCCGGCTCCGCTTCTCACGCCAGGAGGCTCTGGCCATCGCCGGCCTGGCGCCGCCGGGCCAGGTCACGACCGAGCTCGATTTCGCGGCCGACCGCGACCTGGCGCTCTCCGGGCGCCTGCGCGATTTCCGCTACGTCCACTTCGCCACGCACGGCTTTTTCAACGCCGAGCGGCCGGCCCTCTCGGGCCTCGCCCTCTCCCGCGTCGACCCGGCCGGCCATCCCCGCGAAGGATTCCTGCGCCTGCGCGACATCTATGACCTCGATCTGGCCGCCGATCTCGTCGTGCTCTCCGGCTGCGAGACGGCCCTGGGCAAGGAGATCCGCGGCGAAGGGCTCCTGGGGCTCACTCGCGGCTTCCTCTACGCGGGAGCGCCGCGAGTGATCGCAAGCCTGTGGTGGATCGACGACCGGGCCACGGCCGAGCTGATGACGGCTCTCTACCGCGGCCTGTGGAAAGAAGACCTGCGGCCCGTCGCGGCGCTCCGCAAGGCCCGCCTCGCCCTTGCCAGGCAGCACCGCTTTCGCGATCCATCGTATTGGGGAGGCTTCGTGCTGCAGGGGGATTGGCGGTGATCAGGCCGGCGACGAAAAAGCTGAGATCGCCGCCGCCGAGGTTGCACTGAACCGGTAGGAGCAGCTTCCATCCACGACGATTTCAGGAGGGAGGAATTATGGCTGGTTTCCAGGATTTCAAAGGCATTTGGTGGGTAAGAAAAGATAAGCCGTGCAGTGGAGAAGACCCTGAGCATATGATAGCGATCGGCGGCATTGATACTGCCGCCACAGTCATCTGCATCGATGACTACACGCCCCGCAGGCACCCGTTCCCCCCTGAGGGCAGCTGCGTCTATGAGGGAGCTTTCAATCGGATCAGGGTGCCCGGAGACCAGAGGAATTCCTATATCACTCTGAACAAAGACACGAATGAGATCACCTGTGGGCCGGATTCCAGTGATAGTACTGGCCCCGGGTCCTGGACTGCTACGGACAACCCCGGCGGTTACGAACCAGGCAAGTGACGGCTGTGGCTCCCGGCCGGCTGGAATTCGATTCCGGCCGGCCCGGCCTTTCCTACCGCGGCACAACCAAACGCAACGGGAACCGCTCCACCGAAACCGGCGCGCCGGTCCGCGGCAGGCCCTCGACTTCCAAACGATAGGCACCGGGAGCGAGCGATGTCGAGTGGACGGTGATCAGAAGGGCACCGAGGTCGTTGAGCGCCAGGCGGGAGGCCTGGAAGACGACGGCGCCCCGATCATTCGTGAGCGTCGCCCGGTAGGCCGGGTACTCGGTATCGCCGGGCTCGGCCCAGAGGGCGACCCAGCCCGGCTCCTTGGGGAGGGTGAGAGTGCGAACGGGGCCGCCGGCGGAGCCGCCGCGCACCGGCGTCAAGGCGACGACGGGGAGATTCGCCTGCGGCTGGCGGCTGGCGGAGACCTCCCGGGCGAGGGTTTCGCGCTTCGCCGCCTCGGCGGCGAGGTTGGCCTGAGTCTGCCGCAGCTCCGCTTGGACGGCGGTCAGGCGGTCCGCGGAGCCCTTCTCCACCTTCGCCTGGGCGAGGCCGGAGCGCAGGCGCTGGATCTCCCGCTGCTCGATCCAGGCCGGCAGGAGGGCGACCGCGAGCAGGGCCGCCGCGGCCAGGGCCAGCCGCGGCGAGCGGCTCCAGCGGGTGGAGCGTAGAGGACCTGGAGCGCGGACGGCCGCCTCCTCGGCCAGCCGCCGCAGCCCGCGCTGGAGGCGCTCGGCGGCCTCGACCCGGGCGATGCAGGCCGGGCAGTCGAGATAGTGCTCCTCGAAGCTCGCCGCCTCCTCGGGCTGCAGCCGACCCGTCACATAGCGCTCGGCGACGTTGCCGGCGTCAATCGTCGGATGGTCCATGCTCTGTCGTCCTTCTCTCCACTCCCTCTCACCTCTGTGCAGGATCGCCGCCGATCCTTCCCACAATTCTCTGCGCTCCTGCGAAAAACCTCTGCCGCTTCTCCGCCCGTTCCCAGAGCTCCCGCAGCCGCTCACGGGCGCGGAAGATGACCTGGTTGAAGTGCCCCGGCTCGATCTCCAGATCCGCGCAGATCTCCTCCTTGCTTTCGTCCGAAAGATAGAAACGGAGAAGGACCTGGCGATCGCGGTCGTACCGAAGCTCGGCGAGGAGCCGCTGCACCTGGCGCGCCTCCTCGCCGGCCAGAACCCTGTCGAGAGGCGCCGGACCGCGATCGGCAATGGCAAGCTCCACGCGCGTTCCCTCTTCATCCTCCCGGTCCTCGCCAAGAGGGCGGTAACGGGCCTCCTTGCGCCGGTCCGCGATGAACAGATTGCGCGCCGCGCTGCGAATGAAGCCGGCAAGCTTCTCGGGCTCCCGCACCTCGCCGCGCCGGATTTTCTCGACGACCAGGGCGAACGTCTCCTGGTGGAGGTCGTCCGCCAGGGTGGGATTCTGGGCGAGGCGGCGGAGCATCAGAAGGAGGCCGTGGCTGAAGCGCTCCACGAGCTCCGCCTCGGCGGAGCGGTCCCCGGCCTGGATTCGTGCGACCAGCCGGACGGGATCGTCCTCCGCGCCCCCCGCTCCCTCCGGCGCCGGCAGGGCTCCAAGGACGAGGGGACCTAGAACGTAAACCGCTTGGGACCAGAGGAGGGAGAGCATCTCGGTAAGGGGAGGATACAACGAGAAGACCCCTCATCACCCCGGCCCTCTTCTCCCATCGCCCTCCCCCGACCGGGCGCATAGGCGCTAACTTTGCTTCGTGTAGGGGCGGGTCTGGAGGGTCGGGAGGGGGCGCGACCCGCCCTGCAGCGCGAAATCGTCGAGATCAGGGCGGGTCGAGCCCCCAACCTGCCGCCCAGACCCGCCCCTACACGAAGCATTGGGCCAAAGTTAGCGCCTATGGGGGAGGCTGGGAGAAGAGGGTCGGGGTGATGAGGGTCCTCCCCTTGACAATCGACAAGAGATCCCCCACTCTTGTCGAACGACAAGGGGAGCGCGCTTGATCGAAGACAAATCCCAGGACAAACCCGGCGACAAAGAGGATCTCCTTCAGGGGACCCTCGACATGCTGATCCTGAAGACCGTCGCCCTCGGTCCGGTCCACGGCTGGGGCATTTCCCAACGCATCCGGCAGACCTCCAGCGAAGTGCTGCAAGTCCACCAGGGCTCCCTCTATCCGGCGCTCATCCGCCTGGAGCGGCAGGGCTTGATTGCGGCCTCGTGGGGCGTCTCCGAGAACAACCGGCGCGCCAAGTTCTACGAGCTCACCCCCGGTGGGCACCGCCGGCTGGAGGCGGAAACCGCGAGTTGGGACCGGTTGGCCGCCGCCGTCTACCGCGTCCTGCAGGCCACCTGAGGCATCCGAGGAAAGTCGCCATGCCCTGGCTGCGGCAGCTTCTCTTTCGCATCCGCGATCTGGCCCACCGCGACAAGCTCGAGCGCGAGCTCGCCGAGGAGCTGAGCTTCCACCTGGAGATGGAGGCGGCGGAGAGGGCTGCGCGGGGCCTGAGCCCGGAGGAGGCCCGCCGAGCGGCGGCGCTGGACTTCGGCGGAGTCGAAAAGATCAAGGAGGACTGCCGGGATCAATTCGGCCTCCGCTGGCTGGAGACCGTCGGCCTGGATCTCCGCCACGCCGCCCGCGGGCTGCGCCGGAGCCCGGGCTTCACCATCGCGGCCCTGCTCACCCTCAGTCTCGGCATCGGCGCCAACACGGCGATCTTCAGCGTCGTCAACGCCGTCCTCCTCCGCCCCCTGCCGTTTTCCGATCCCGGCCGGCTGATGCGGATCTTCGGAACGACGCCGCAGAACCCGCACGCCTGGACCTCGCCGCTCAACTTCGCCGACCTGGCCGCCCAGCAGAGGTCCTTCGCGGGCCTTGCCGCCCTCAGCGAAGCGAGGGCCACCCTGTCGGGAGTCGACGAGGCCGAGCAGATCGAAGGCTGGTCCGTCTCCGCGAACTTCTTCCCGCTCCTGGGCGTCCGCCCCATCCTGGGCCGGGGCTTCACCTCCGGCGAGGACAGCCTTGGCGGCGAGTGCGTCCTCGTCCTGAGCCACGCCCTCTGGCAGCGCCGCTTCGGCGGCCAGCCCGGCGCCATCGGCAGGACCGTGGCGCTCAACGACTCCCGCTGCACCGTGGCGGGCGTGGCTCCCGCCGCCTTCGATTTCCCGATCGGCACGGCGTTCTGGAAGCCCCTCCGTCTCGATCCCGGCGCCGAGAGCCGCGGCTCCAACCACCTGACGCTGATCGCCCGCCTCGGGGCCCGCGCCACCCGGGCGAGCGCCCAGGCCGATCTGGACCGGATCGCCCGCGACCTGGCGCGAGCCTACCCGGACCCGAACGCCGGCCGCGGCTTCGTCGCCGTGCCCCTGCGGGAGCAGATCGTGGGCGAGGTCCGGCCGGCCCTGCTGGTGCTGGCCGGCGCGGTCGGCCTCGTGCTGTTGGTCGCCTGCGGAAATGTAGCCAACCTGCTGCTGGCGCGCTCCGCGGCCCGGCGGGGCGAAGTGGCCATCCGCGCCGCCGTGGGCGCCGCCCGGGCGCGGATTGCTCGCCAGCTCCTCACCGAGAGCCTCCTGCTGGCCCTGCTGGCCGGCGCGACAGGGCTCCTCCTCGGCGTCTGGGGAGCACGCCTGCTCGCGGTCTGGGGGCCGCAGGGAATCCCCCGCCTGCACGAGGTGAGTCTGGACGGGCGCGTCCTGGAATTCACCCTGCTGGCGAGCCTCGCCACCGTCGCCCTTTTCGGTCTCGCGCCGGCCGTCCAGGGAGCCCGGCCGGACCTCAATCGCGTCCTCAAGGAAGCGAGCCGGGGGACTGGAGGGGCACGCTCGCACCTCCGGCTCGGCCTGGTGATCGTCGCCGAGCTGGCGCTGACCGTGACTCTGATGGTGGGGAGCGGACTGCTGATGAAGAGCTTCCTGCTCCTGGTGCGGGTGCGCCCGGGCTTCGAGCCCGCCCATCTCTTGACGATGGACGTCTCCCTGCCGCCGTGGCGGTACGACCGGCCGCGGAGGGCCGGGCTTTACGCCGACGTCCTTGAAAGGGTGCGGCATTTCCCCGGCGTGATCTCGGCCGCCGCCGGCATGAGCCAGCCGGTGCTCGGCGCGAACCACTGGGGCGCCACCCTGGCCCCGGAGGGAGCGCCCACGCCGGCCGCCGTCGCGGACCTCAACGTGGCGATCAATCCCGTGACGCCGGACTACTTCCGCACCCTGGGAATCCCCCTTCTGGCCGGCCGCGCCTTCACCGACGGCGACGCGGCCGGCGCGCCGGCGGTTGCCGTCATCAGCCGCAAAGTGGCGCGACTCTTCTTCCCGGGCATCAACCCCGTGGGCCGGAGGATTCATCTCGACATCGACCTGGGGCCGGACGTGCCGCAAACCCGCGTCATCGCCGGCGTAGTGGGAGACGTGCGCCAGGAAGGGCTCGCGCTGGAGGACGCGCCGGCCGTCTACCTGCCCCACCGCCAGGTCCCCTACCCGAAGATGAGCCTCCTCGTGCGCACCGCCGGCGATCCGCTGGCGCTCGGCGGGACGGTGCACGCATTCGTCCACGATCTCGATCACGACATCCCGATCGGGGCCGTCACCACCATGGACGAGATCCTCGCGACCTCCGTGGGCCGGCCCCGCTTCTACACCGCGCTGACCGCCCTCTTCGCCGCCCTGGCCCTGTTCCTGGCGGCCGTGGGAGTGTATGGCATCCTCGCCTGGTCGGTGAGCCAGCGCCTGCACGAGATCGGCGTCCGCCTGGCGCTCGGCGCGGGCCGCTGGAGCGTCGAGTCGCTGATCCTCCGGCAGGCGCTGGCGCCCGCCCTGCTGGGGCTGGTGCTGGGCCTCGGCGCGGCCCTGGCCCTGAGCCGCACCCTGGCGACCCTGCTCTACGGCGTCGAGCCCACGGACCCCTGGGTCTACGCCCTGGTCTCCGGCCTCCTGCTGGCCGTCGTCCTCCTGGCAAGCCACCTGCCCGCCCGCCAGGCCACCCAGGTCGACCTGACCCGCTCCCTGCGCTGCGAGTAGCCGTCCCAGAGCCAGGGGTTGCAGGCCGGCCCGGGCTGCTCTACAATCCGTCCTCCGCACGTCGGTGCACGTGCAGCCATAGCTCAACTGGATAGAGCGACAGACTACGGATCTGTAGGTTGGGGGTTCGACTCCTCCTGGCTGCACCAATTCTAAATCCCATCAAAAGAACAGCTTAGATCGATCCGCTCTCGCGGCGCGTTAAGCGCTCGTCTGAGTCCCGGGGCGCACCGGGGGCGCAACAGGAACAAAGTCGTGCCCCTGGACGGGATGTGCCGGGAACACGAGGATCAACGGCTCTGAGGAACTTCCTGCTTGGCGAGATCGAGGAGGAGGCGGAGAGCCCGGTTGACCGACTCCGAGTCCTTGAAGGCCTGGGCCACGTCGGGATCGAGCAGGACCACGTTCGTACCCTGCTGGTAGCGCTGGTAGTATTTGCCGCGCGCTCCCGAGAAGTCGTACTCCGGTTCGAGATCGTCGTCTTCAGGTTTCTGACTCATACGCCTTTTTCCTGTGCGGTTGCCGTCCTTGCACTGATGATCCGGACACTCTCCTCCAGATCGCAGATCGGTATGGGAGACTGCCAGCAGCCGGTTCCCCGAGGACATCCCCATCGTGGTGATGCCCCTCCGGATCAATTGGGACGAGACCGACCCCGAGGAAGGTTGTCCAGGAGTCCCCGATCAAGAGCGGCTACAGAAAGTGCTCCGCCTCTGCGAGCGTGCGGATAACAAGTAAGGAGCCGGGCGGCTGGTCTTGTAGAAGAGCCCAGCCGCCTTCTTCCTCTTCTCGCATCCAGGCTCACATCTCCCGCTTCTGGATAGCTAAATCGCGCGAGCGCCGGTAATCGGCTGGCCCTCCTTCTTTCCCCTCTTGCCTCAGCTTCGAAACGCGCGTGAACTGCTTTCCCTTATCCTTATCGCGCACTTCCAGGAAAAAGGAATTCGGGCCTATTTTGGCGCCTGCCCTTAGATCACCCTTTCGATGAAGAGCAATACGAATTATGTGATATATGAGAAATAGTGCAACGACAAGCACCGCCGCCGGTACTACGATTGTAAGGGCACCCATAGCGGCCTACTTAGGAGCCCCTGTAGTTGCAGAAAGCGCCGAAATCTTCTCGGCGAGATCATACGCATGTTTAGCTTTTTTCTGGAGGTCTGCCGCGACTTTGTTAGACTCCTTCACGAGCTGTTCGAGCAGATCTGGAATGTAGTCTAGTGCTTCGATTCGCATCGAACGCGGTGCGTCGTTGAAAAGCCACTCTTCGTAATTATATCTCTCGTCGTCGCAAACGTTTCCCGAATCTTTGGAAAGCGCCAAACCCCATTTGCCGCCTACTTTGGCGTAACCGATGCGGCGATAAGAGTAGCCGCCGTCAGGACCAGGATCTTCAGAGCCGCGATACGCATACCATGCAGAGATGCCGAGGTTTAGTTTTTTCAGTGCGGCATCGATGGGGCGTACCACGCGACGGAGCCGATATGCCCGACTTCCACCGGGTGCTGGCCTCGCCAGCAGTCGTCTCGGCCAACTAAGTTATCACAGCCCCTCTTCGGGTGCAAGAGGCGCGATGCTGAAGCTTCACTTTCGTATCGTCGTCGAGGTGTTGAATCAGGAGCTCAGCCATAACGACATGATAGCGCGATACCGAGAGCGCTCGGGCCGAATTGCGGCGTTGGCGCAGACCGGCCCCTCCGGCCCAACGGGCCGTGAGATCTAGCCCAGGGCTGAGGCCGAAGGCCGATGCCCTGGGTAGAGGAGATGACAAAGACGTGCGGCCTGTAAGGTCGCGAGAGTTTTCCATCCCACGCGTTGCGAGCCAGGGTCTCGCGACCCTTCAGGCCGCCATGATGGGGCGGCCTTTTCTTCCCAGGGCATCGGCCTGCGGCCTCAGCCCTGGGCTGGGGTCTCCCGGCCCGTTGGGCCGGCCCCGCCAGCTCGAATCAGAGCATCAGGCCGCTACAGCCCAGGCAGGAGGCCCGCAGCCCTCGGAGGAGAGCTCCGCAGGCTCATCGAAGCAACTCGAACAGACCAGGAACTCGCGCACGGTCTCATAACCGAGGCCGCCGGGGTCATCGGTCTTCTCGAGACGACCGTCTTTCTTGAAGTGGTTGGCCTTCTCCCGGAAGGGATACTTCCGGGGTCGCGTCTCAACGACTTTGCGATGGGAGGGGGTGTTTGCGGGAACGACTACGTCACAGAGTTGGCATCGGTACAATCGCAACAGCCTGCCGTTGGGTTCCAGGGTCGGCTGAGTTCCCTGGAGGATTGGTTGAGGCTTCATGGTAAGGACGGTTGGCGTCCCTTGTCAACTTAAAGGAGCCATCAGTGCAGCTCCCTCAATGACTGGAACGTCCCACCACCGCCACATCCGTCTTGGAGAAGTCATTCCCTTTGAACAGCAGCGGCTCACCCGAGGAGCGAGCCAGAGCATAGCTGCAGCAATCCCCCAGGTTCAGGGCGGCGGGGTGATGCCCTTTCCCGAACTTCTCGTAGGCCGAGCGCGCCAGCAGAACCTGGCCGGCATCAAAGCTGACGATTGTGGCGCCTGCCGAATGGACGAGCAGATCGAGCTCGCGGATGCCGAAGGGTCCCTTGCAGGAGTGGATCACGATCGCCGCTTCCAGTGCCGAGAGGGCACTGACCAGCCGCTTCGGATCGCCCGCGATCAGCCGTGCGAATTCTTCCGCCTCCGGCTCCCCGAGGAGGATGGCGAGAAGGGCGGAGCGGAGGCGTCGATGACCATCAGCGGAAGGCGCCCTTCTCGTCATAGCCAAGGATCTCGTCGGCCTCCCGTGTGTCGAGATCGGGCAGGCTGCTGGAACGCCGGCTGATTTCCATCAGGGTCTCGACCAGGTCGGGAACCGTCCGCCGCCCCTTGAGGCGTTCCAGACGCTCCTCCAAAGAGTGGATGATGGCCTCCGTGAGGCTTTCCCCGGTCTCGGCCGATAGCTGCCGAGCCAGTTGCTCAGCCCTGTCATTCTTGATGCTGATGCCCATGGCGGCCTCTTTTCTGTCTAGAATCCCCCATAGAGTCTAGAATCCTCCGGTGCCTGGAGCAAGCACCAGCTACCAGGAACCTGTCGGAAGTCGCCTTCGTTCTGGATCGGGACGACGGGAATTCGCGGCCTGCGGCAAGCCACTCCGCACGCCCTGACTCTCCAGGTGGCCGAATCAACCGGAAAGCGTCCTGTCTCGTCGGTCTCTCAAGGCGGTCCGTCCCCGTCCGCGGGCGGATCGCCGCAAGCGGCGGATGGCTCGCCGCTGCCGGTAGGAGGCTCACCGGCGGAGGTGGAGGGTTCGCCGCTCTCGGCAGACGGTTCGCCGGAGCCGGCGGACGAGCTGCCGCTGCCGGCGGACGGACCCGGGCCACCGGCGGCTGGCTCGCCGCCACCGGCGAACGGTCCGCCGCGGCTTCCTGCTCTTCGGGTGACGTTGGCTTGGCCCGTCCGTCATGTCATGAGCGGGTCGGCCCCGGGGTCAGCAGACAGGAAGAGGCCTCCGTGAGGCTTTCCCCGGTCTCGGCCGACAGTTGCCGAGCCAGCGTCTCGGCCCTGGCATTCTTGATGCTGATGCCCAGGTAGAACCGCCGGATCAACCAACCGAACCCAACCGCCGACCCGCCCTACCGCAGCCCTTCCGCAAGATAGAGATACGAGCGCGTGCGGGTGAACGACTGGATGCCGGTCGTTCCATCCGGGCTGAGAATGGCAGCGCCGCCCCACAGAGCGCCGGATCTCTCGGGAATCGCGAGCTCCTTCCACAGCCTGCGTTCGCCGGTCGTCACATCCCCCAGGTAAATCCGCCAGGGTGGCGCTGGGGGCAAGAGGAAGACCTCCCTCCCGTCGGCGTGCCAGCGAGCCACGAACTCCCAGGGCCGGTGCGGCAGGAGCTTCCGAGGCGGCCCTCCCGCGGTGGGATAGAGGAGATTGTCCTGGCCCGCGAAGGCGACCAGCCATCTGCCGTCGGGCGAGATGAGAGTCTGGCGATTGCCGCCGCAGGAGGTACCTTCCGGCGTGATGGGCCTGGGACGGCCGTTGGTCAGGGGCATCTCGTAGCAGCGGGCGGCGTGGCCAGGCTCTTCGCCCTGGACCGCGAGGCGCTTGCCGTCGGGAAACCACTGGGCCGAGGAGGCTGAGAACGGGAGGCTCAGGGATCTCGCCCCACTGCCGAGATCGCTCGGATACAGGAGGAGCCTGGCCGGCGGACCGTAGACCAGGGCCGCTACCCACTTGCCGTCGGGGGAGAAGCCCTGCGCCGCACCCTCCCCCAGTTGGACCGCGGGCGAGCCGTCGACCGGGCGCAACTGGACGGCGTAGCTGGAGGTCCGGTAGTAGGTGACGAGAACCGTCTTGCCATCCGGGGACAGGTCGACGGGTGCAGTGTTCCCGAGCCAGCCGATCTCCCGCACGCCGGCCTGCCCGGCCGACCAGGCGTAAGCCTCCAGATTCGTTTCTCCACGCGCCAGAAGCACACCTCCCTGGCGAGAGACGTCGAGCAGCGTCAAGGGCGATGGCACGTTGAGGAGCGTCCTTTCCCTTCCCTGGAGATCGACCGCCTGGAGGCTGTAGGCAAAACCGTCCGTCTTCGAGCCGGTGAACCAGACCTCGTCACCGCCGGGCGACCAGGCGAGACCGGTCAGGGAGAACCAGCCGCCCGAGAGAACCCGACTTTTCCCCTGGAGATCCACGACGGCGATCGATCCGCGGTCATCGCCCAATAGAGGCCTGTCCAGGATGGCGATTCGCTTTCCGTCAGGAGCGAAGCGAAGCTCTCCGAAGCCAGCCATCTCGTAGAGATTTCTGCCGATGGGGAACTCGAGACGGTTGACGCTGCCCGCCGTTCGCAGGACCGCGAGGCCGGCGCCGTCCGGAGACCAGTCCGCCGACCACACGTCCCGCAGGACCTTGCGGCGGCCGCCGCCGAGCAGGGGAACCCGGGCGAGCGTTCCCGGGAGGCCGTCCGGAACCGCGGCATCCTCCTGGACCTGGATGGCCATTTCGCCGGTCGCCGAGACGGAGAGAAGTACCGCCGCCTGCAGGGCGGCGGGCGTGGACACTGGATCGTTGGACCTCGCCAGGAAGATGTGGGTCGGCTCGGTGCCGGTGGCCGCGTCGTAGACGAAAGACTGGCCGTCCGGCGTGAAGCGCGCGTGTCCCACGACGCTGGAGCCGAGGTCGAAGTACTGGAAGGAAGGAGGGCGCGGGAGCGAGCGCTGGGTCAGAAGCCGCCCTGTCCAGAGGGCGGCACCGGCGATCCCCAGGAGAGCAACGGCCAGGAGGATAGCCGTCCGCCACCGGCGGCGGGTCGGCGGGCGTGCCGGTGCCACAACCGGCACCGCCGCCGCGAGCGTCGTCGCCGTCATGCTGGCAGCGCTGCCGCTGGTCTTGCGCACCGCCCGCAAGTCCACCGGGATCTCGTCGACGTGCTGATAGCGGTCGGCTGCATCCTTGGCCAGGGCCTTGAGGACGATGCGGTCGAGCTCCAGGGGGACTCCCGTGCGCAAGGCCGTCATCGGCTCCGGAGCGGAATAGAGGATCGCGTGGCCGATGGCTCCCGGGCTGTCACCCCGGAACGGCGGCTGGCCGGTGATCATCTCGTAGAGCACGACTCCGAGCGACCAGAGGTCCGTGCGAGGGTCCACGTCCTCGCCCCGGAGCTGCTCGGGCGACATGTAGCCGGCGGTCCCGAGGGCGAGCCCGGACTGCGTCAGCCGGGCCTGGCTGGCCAGCTTGGCCAGGCCGAAGTCGACGATTTTGATCTGCCCCTGGGGGCTGACGAGGAGGTTGGCCGGCTTGACGTCGCGGTGGACGATCCCCTGGGCGTGCGCGCGGGCCAGGCCGGCGGCAATCTGGCACGCGTAGTCCACGGCCACGTCGAGCTTGAGCGGCCCGCGCTCGATCTTCTGCTTGAGGGTCTCGCCGTCATAAAAGGCCAGGGAGAGGAACAACTGGCCTTCATCGGTCTCGCCGATCTCGTAAAGGACGCCGATATTGGGGTGATCGAGAGCGGAGGCGGCTTTGGCTTCCTGAACGAAGCGCGCGCGGGCCGCGCCGGAGTCGCCGAGATGCGGAGAGAGGAACTTCAGGGCGACGAAGCGGTCCAACCGCAGATCGCGAGCCTTGTAGACCACTCCCATTCCGCCGCCCCCGAGCTTTTCGAGGACCTTGTAGTGGGAGACGGTCTTTCCGCTCCACGGCTGCTGCTCGTCGCCCATGGCAAAATGGTCCAAGCCCCTCGCTCTAGCGGTTACGAAATCATAACACGGCGGCCGCCCTCTCCCAGGAGCCCGCCCCGTATCCCAACCCGCGCGGCCCGGCGGCATGTTTATTGCTTATCGGCTATATGCCTCTTGGGAGGGCGTCACTTCACGGAAGTCTGAAGCACGGGGGGTCTGAGATGGACCATCCGCCCAAAGAGTCTACCGACTCTTCCATTCTGGATGAGCTCAAGAAAGCTCTTGTCGGAGCGGACGGCTGCATCGAGCTCGCGCGAAGGCAACGGCAGCAGATCGAGGCCTCTTCCCGAGCGCTTGCAGCCGGTGGGATACACGCCGAGACCCAGTTGCTGGAGCATGCGAGAGAACGTCGCGAGCAGCTCGAAGCCCTGGCGCCTCCCGTCGAGATGACCCCGCCGGAGGTGACGCCACCGGCTCCCCTCACGTCGCCTGATCCTGGGCTATCTGCCGGGCGACCCTTGATCCAAGCGTGATCCAAGCGGCGCTTGGGCACCACCCTCCTTCCTGACCACACACCTTGGCCCTGTCTCCGCCCCACGCTATAGTCCCCCGGTTCTTACGACCGGAGCGGACTCATGACGGAAACGGACGATACCTCCCGCAAGCTGCGGGAGCTGGCTCAGAATCTCTGGTGGTCCTGGCAACCGGACACCCGCGCGATTTTTCGGAACCTGGACCCGGCCCTCTGGCGGACGGTCCACCACAATCCCGTGGCCCTGCTGCAGCGGATGGACTCCGAAGAGGTGACTCGGCGTGTGCAGGACCTCGAGCTCCAGGCCCGCATCGACCAGGCCCACCGCCTTCTCCAGCAATACTTGCAGGGGGGCGAAAGCTGGGGCGTCACCCATGCCGGTCCCATTCTGGCCCGGCCGGTGGCCTACTTTTCGGCCGAGTTCGGCCTCCATCAGTCGCTGCCCATCTACTCGGGCGGTCTCGGCGTGCTGGCGGGCGACCACCTGAAGAGCATGAGCGACCTGGGAGCCCGCGCGGTGGGCATCGGGCTCCTCTATCGCCAGGGCTACGTCCATCAACTCATCGACGAGAACGGCTGGCAGCAGGACGATTACGAGCCCATCGGCACCGAGGAGCTGCCGGTGGAGCCCGTGCTGGGCGCGACGGGGGAGCAGGCGCGCTTCAGCGTCGAGCTCCCCGGGCGGGACGTCTTCGTCCGCATCTGGCGCGTGCAGGTGGGGCGCAGCCATCTTCTGTTGCTCGACGCCCGGGACGACGCCAACTCGGAAGAGGACCAGGAGCTGACGGCCCGGCTTTACGGCGGCGGTCCGAAGATGCGCATCCAGCAGGAGATCCTGCTCGGCGTGGGCGGCCATCGGGCGCTGGGGGTCGTGGGCGTGGTCCCCTCGGTGCTCCACTTGAACGAGGGGCACTCGGCCTTCGCCCTGTTGGAGCGGGCCCGGGAGCTGGTGGAGCGCGACGGCATGACGGCCGCCGACGCGTTGCGCGAAGTGGCCGCGATGAGCGTCTTCACCACTCACACGCCGGTGGAGGCAGGACACGATCGCTTCGACCCGGAGCTCGCCCGGCCGCACCTGGAGCCGCTGGCCCAGGGGTTGGGTCTCTCGCTCGACGAGGTGATGGCTCTCGGCTCGGAACGCCCGGACGATGCGGAAGCGCCGTTCTGTCCCACGGTCCTCGCCCTGAAGCTCACCCGCCGCGCCAATGGCGTCTCGGCCCTCCACGGCCGCGTGTCGCGCAAGATGTGGCGGGACCTCTATCCCGGCAAGACCGAAGAGGAGGTGCCGATCGGCCACATCACCAACGGCGTGCACGTGCGCACCTGGCTCTCGTCGGATCTGCAGATCCTCTTTGGGCAGCATCTCGGCCCCCGCTGGCTGGAGAAGATCGAGCGCCCGGAGCTGTGGGCGAAAGTCGACGGCATCGCGGACGCCGAGCTGTGGGAGATCCACCAAGTGCTCAAGGCGCGGCTGCTCGTCTTCGTCCGCCGCCGGCTGGCCGAGCGCCGGCAGCGGCTGCACCTGCCCGCGCCGGAGCGCGAGCCGCTGAGCCCGGAGACGCTGACTCTGGGTTTCGCCCGCCGTTTCGCCACCTACAAGCGGGCGGATCTGCTGTTCCGCGATCTCGACCGCCTGGCGCGGATGGTGAACGATCCAGAACGGCCGCTCCAGATCCTGTTCTCCGGCAAGGCCCATCCCCGCGATGCGGAGGGCAAGGCCCTGGCGCAACGGGTGGCCAGCCTGGAGAGGGACCCGCGCTTCGCCGGCCGCATCATCTTCCTGGAGAACTACTCCATGCATATCGCCCGGCAGCTCGTCCAGGGAGTGGACGCCTGGCTCAACACCCCCCGCCGGCCGCTGGAGGCGTGCGGCACGAGCGGCCAGAAGTGCATCGTCAACGGCGTGCTCAACTGCTCGATCCTGGACGGCTGGTGGGCCGAGGCCTACGACGGCGGCAACGGCTTCGCCATCGGCAACGGCGAGAGCCACGCCGACCCCGAGGTGCAGGACGAACGGGATGCTCTCGCTCTCTTCAAGGTGCTGGAGGACGAGGTGATTCCTCTCTACTACCAGTGCGATGCCATGGGCGTGCCCCGCGGCTGGGTGGGGCGGGTGAAACGGGCCCTGCGCAGCCTGGCCTGGCGCTACAACGCCGACCGCATGGTGATGGACTACGTGCGCGAGTGCTACTTGCCGGCGGCGGGCGGGGACACCTGCCGGATGCCCTGAGGCGGCCTGCCGGCGCTTACCGCACCGCGTCCGCCTCCGCCGCCAGGGCGAAGTCTTTGGCCGTGAGGCCGCCCGCGGAGTGGGTCCAGAGGGTGACTTTCACCTTCCCCCAGGTGAGGACGATGTCCGGGTGGTGGCCCATCCGCTCCGCCGCCTCGCCCAGGCGGTTGACGTAGGCCAGGGCCTCGCGGAAGTCCGGGAAGCGATATTCCTTTTCCAGACGCTCGTCGCCGGCCAGGGTCCAGCCTTCCAGCTTGCCGGCCTCCCGGTGCAGCTCCTCTCTCTTCAGTGCCGAGTCGCTCATGGTTTCACCTCGTTCGAGAGTGTAGTCGCTCGATCCCGAATCGGCTGCAAGCGCTGTGCCCTGAAGGGGTGGCACAGGCATTGCCTTACCTGACGGCCATGCAACCCTACGCCTACGTAGCCGAGCCCGAAAGCCCCTTCGAATTCGAGGCGATGAGCCCGGCGCGGCAGCGGCTGGTCATCGCCGGCCTGGTGACGGCGGTCCTCCTCTTCCTGAGCGGTTTCGCCGTCATGGGATATCTCTGGCGGATCTCGCGGCGCTTCCCCTCGGCGCCCTATGCGCAGCCCTCCCGGCTCTACGGCACGGCGACGCCGCTGGTGCCCGGCCAGGTGCTCCCGGCCGCCGACCTGACGGACCAACTCGCGGCCGCCGGCTACCGCGACGCCGGCCCGCTGGCCGCAGGCGAGACCGATTCGCTGCCGCCGGGCGCTTGGCGGCGGACCGGGGACCGGGTGGCCATCCATTTGCGGCATTTCGCCACGGCCGATGGCAAGGCGGGGGGCAGGATCGTGGAGGTGGAGCTCCGGGGGGATCGCATCGTGGCCGTGCGCGAGGCCGGCGAGCCGGTCCGCGCCGCCTCGCTCGAGCCGCCGCTGCTCGCTTCCTACTACGGCCCCAAGGTGGAGGAGCGGCGGCCGGTGCTGCTCGACGAGCTGCCGGACCCCGTCGTCAAGGCCGTGCTGGCGGCCGAGGACTCGGGCTTCTACCTTCACCCGGGCGTCTCCCCCTCGGGCATCGCCCGCGCCCTCTGGGTGGACCTCAAGGGCGGCGACCTGGAGCAGGGCGGCAGCACCATCACCCAGCAGCTCGTCAAGAACGTGTATCTCTCCAGCCGCCGTACGTTCGTGCGCAAGGCCAAGGAGGCGTTGATCGCCATGGTGCTGGAGGCGCGCCACGGCAAGCGGGCCATCCTCCAGGCGTATCTCAACGAGATCTACCTGGGGCGCAGCGGGCCGGCCAACCTGATTGGCCTGGGCGCCGCCTCCCGCGCCTACTTCGGCAAGGACGCGGCGGAGCTGACCCTGCCCGAGGCCGCGACGCTTGCCGGCATGATCCACTCTCCGGGCGCCACCTCGCCCATCGACCATCCGGACCAGGCGCGGGAGCGCCGCGACTGGGTGCTGAAGCGGATGGGCGAGCTGCGCTGGCTCTCCAAAGAGCAGCTCCAGCAGGCGCTGGCGGCGCCGCTCGAGACGCACCCGCGGACCGTGCAGGCGCGCCCCCTCGCGCCCTACTTCGCCGACGCCGCCGAGGCCGAGGCCAAGGAGAGGTTCGGCGTCAAGGAGCTGGACGACCGGGGCTACTCCCTGTTTTCCACTGTGAGCTGGCGCGACCAGCAACAGGCCGAGGCGGCCGTGAAGCAGGGGCTCGCGGGCCTCGAGGCCGGGTGGGAGAAAGGCCACCGCAGCCACAAGCTGCTGCAGGCGGCCCTGATCTCGGTGGACCCGCGGGACGGCTCGATCCGTGCCTGGGTGGGCGGCCGCGCCTACTCGCGCAGCCAGTTCGACCGCGTCACCCAGGCGCGGCGGCAGGCAGGCAGCGCCTTCAAGCCGGTGATCTATGCCGCGGCGTTCGCCAGCGGCATGGCGATGCCGGCCACGGTGTTCAACGACTCGCCGATCGTCGTCCGCGTCGGCAACAGCGGCTGGAGCCCCCAGAACTACGACCGCACCTACCATGGCTGGGTGACGGCGCGCACCGCGCTGGAGAACAGCCTGAACGTCCCCACGGTGCGTCTGGCCTTGCAGGTGGGCATGGACCATGTCGTCGAGCTGGCCCGCAGCCTCGGCATTACCGGCAACCTCGACCCGGTGCCGGCGGCGGCGCTGGGGACGTTCGAGGTCAGCCCGCGGGAGATGGCCGAGGTGTACTCGACCTTCGCCGCCGGGGGCCTGAAGCCGCCGGTCCACGGCCTCGCCGCCGTGCTCGACCCCGGCGGTGAGCCGGTGAACGGCGAAGAGCTGCCGGCGGCGAGGCGAGCCCTGCCGGCGGACGCCGCCTACCTGGTGACCAACATCCTCCAGGGCGTGCTGGATCGCGGCACGGCCGCCGCCGCCCGCGGCCTCGGGGTCGTCGGGCCGCTGGCCGGCAAGACGGGGACGACCAACGACCAGCGGGACTCCTGGTTCGCCGGTTACACGCCGGACCGCGCGACGGTGGTCTGGGTGGGCTACGACGACAACTCTCCCTCCCGGCTCACCGGCGCCCGGGGGGCGCTCCCCATCTGGGCCCGCTTCATCGCCGCCGTGCGTCCGGCCGGGGGCTATGCGGACTTTCCCATGCCGGCGGGCATGGTGCGGGCGACGGTGGACCCCGAGACCGGGCAGCTCGCCACTCCGAGCTGCCCCACGCAGGTGACCGACCTCTTCCCCGAGTGGAAGGCGCCGACGGTGCCCTGCGAGCGCCACTCGCCCGGCTACCAGGGCGCCGTGGCCGACTTCACACTGGCGCCGTCGATATCGGACCCAGGGGAGGACGAGCCCGGCACCAGCGCGGTGGCCGCCGTCACGACGACGACCCCGGGCGGTGGCGAGATCATGATCCGCCCCAGCAGCGCACCGATCGGGAAAGTCGAGCCGCCCGCAGCGCCGGTCTCCATCGTTCCGGCCGGGCCGGTCGGCAAGGTCGCGCCGGCACCCGAGCCGGACACGGCGGAGGATGAGACGCCACCGCCGCCGTAACTCGCCTCAGCGCGCCCGCTTCCCCGTCGTGAAGTAGACCGTCAGCACGGCCCGGCGCTCGGCCTGCGAGGGGCCGGGCTCGAAGGGGGCGAGGACGACGGTCCCCTGGGCGCCGCGGCTCAGCACCGGGTCCATGGGCCAGCGGCCCAGGCTCCGCGGGCAGTCCTTGCCGGTGGGGCAGTCGACGCTGTCGCCCGCGATCTGCACCTCGTAGCGGTAGGCCGTGTAGTGCGCGTTGGCCGGCAGGGCGATGCGCAGCACGTGGCAGCCGGCGGAGAGTCCGGCCGGCGCGTTGCCGGCGGCCAGTTGCTTCGCGATATCGGCGGCGCAGCCGGAGGAGTCTCCCGGCGCGACCGTCCATTCGAGCGACAGCGCGGACTCGCCGGGCTGGCATTCGACGCAGGTGCGGTCCTTCGACGTCAACAGGCGCTCGGCCGGTGGCGGTGGGGCCGGCGGTGGCGGGGTCGGAACCGGAGGCTGAACCGGCGCCGGCTGAGGCGGCTGCGGCGTCGGCGCTGGAGACGGGGTAGGCCGGGGCACCGGCTTCGGGGTGGGAGCCGGCGCTGGCTTTGGCGGAGCGGGAGGAGCTGCGGTAGGTGGCGGAACCGGCGGCGCCTGGGGAACCGGGGCTTCCTTCACCGGCTGAGGAGCCGGAGGTGAAACGGGCTTGGGTGCCGGCGCCGGAGCGGGAGGAGGCTCCGGGCGGGGAGCGGGCTCGGTCTGCACCGGCCGCACCGGGGCCGGCATGGGAGCCGGCGCTGGCGCAGGTCGAGGCGTGGACGGGGCCGAGCGGCCGCGGGAGATCTGGACCTCCATCGTGCGTAGAGACCCGGAGACCTTGATCTGCGTCGCGCCGCTCGTCGCCGGGCGGCCCCCTTCCCGGACCTTCACCTCGACCTGAAAGGTCATGAAACCGTCGTGGCTGACCTCCAGGCGCCACGGCCCCTCGGCGAGGCCGCCGATCGCGGCGCGTCCCCGCGCGTCGGTAAGGACGGTCGCCGGCCCATCCAGCGGATTGAGGGGCGTGTACTGGAGCTTCACCAGGGCGCCCTCGACGGGCAGTCCCTTCTGATCCTCCACCCGGATCTCCACGGCCGCCGGACCCAGCCAGGGCTGCGCCTGGGCCGCCGACGCAGCCAGCGCCGCCAGCGCCATCAAGAAGAGGATCGCGATGTACCGCACGTCGAACCGCACCATGAGACCCCTTTCCGCCGGCTCCGCCCGGCTGCGCGTGGACTGGACAGGGCGATTCTACGCCTGGACGCTGCAACCTTCTTCCTTCCTCCTCCGTATCTCCCCCCATTGACAGTCAACGACTCGGGTAGTACTATCCAGGTAGTTGATGCCAAGGAGAACGGACATGGAGACATCCCACCACCTCGGAGATCTACAGCTCGCCATCATGCGGGTCCTGTGGGGCCATGGCGAGGCGACGGTGTCGGACGTGCACGAGACGCTCGAGCCGGAGCGCGGTCTCGCCCTCACCACGATCGCCACCATGCTGACCAAGATGGAGAAGAAAGGCGTGGTCGACCACCGCGCCGAAGGCCGCCGGTTCATTTACCGTCCCCTGGTGAGCGAGGGGCAGGTCCGCCGCTCGATGGTGTCGGACCTCACGTCGCAGCTCTTCCGGGGGGACGTCACCGCCCTGGTCAATCACCTGTTGTCCGAGCACGACATCGACTCCGGAGAGCTCGCCCAGCTCCGGGAGATGATCGCGTCCCGGGAGCGGAAGGAGGATCTCTAGATGCTCGCCCAAGTCGTGCTCGCCTGGTTGCTCACCTATCTGCTGCACAGCACCCTGCTGCTGGGCCTCGCCTGGCTCGCCTCGAAGCCGCTCGCCCGCTGGTCGGTGGCGGCCGAGGAGACGGTGTGGAAGCTCGCCCTGGTGGGCGCGCTCTTCACGGCTTCGCTGCAGCTCGCCGCCGGCTGGGAGCCCGCGGCCGGACGCTGGCGCCTGGCGGCGGCCCCGCCGGTGGCGTCCGCGATGGCGGATCGGACGGATTGGACCGATCGGGTGCCTGCTGAGGCGTTCCGGGTCGCCCCGGCGGCCGTCCCCGTGGCAGCGGCGCCGGCCCGGCCGGAGCCGAGGCCTGCTTCTTCGTGGCCCGCCGCCCTGCTGGCCCTGTGGGCCCTGGGCGCAACCTTGTTGCTTGGCGCCTACGCGCGCTCCTTCTCCCGCATCCAACAGCGGCTGCGGTCGCGGCCCCGGGTGGTGGGGGGGAGCCTGCTTACCCAGCTCCGCGAGTTGGCGGCCGGCGCCGGTCTCGGCCGGACCGTCCGCCTCTCCTGCTCGTCGCGGGTGCCGGTGCCGCTGGCCCTCGGCGTCCGCCAACCGGAGATCTGCCTGCCCCCGCGGGCGCTCGCCGGCCTCACCGAGGAGCAGCAACAAGGACTGCTGGCCCATGAGCTGGCCCATCTCGTGCGGCGCGATCCGCTATGGCTCGCCGTCAGCCATCTCCTGACGGCGGCTCTGTTCTTCCAGCCGCTCAACTGGGTGGCCCGCCGCCGGCTGCGGGAGATCTCCGAGATGCTGAGCGACGAGTGGGCCGTTTCGTGCACAGGGCGCCCCCTCTCCCTGGCCGGTTGCCTGGCGGAGGTCGCCGGCTGGTCGGTCGGCTTGCGGCCTTTGCCGCTGCCGGGCATGGCGGACCGCCCGTCGAGCCTCGCGCGGCGCATCCGCCGCCTCCTCGACGACACCCGGTCTCCCGAGCACCCGGCACGCCGGCTGTGGCTCGTCGCCGCCATGGTGGCATTGCTGGTCGTCGTGGCAGCCGCGGCGCCTGCCGTGTCCGCCTCGCGGCAGGAGCCACCGAAGCCTGTGCCGGCGGATAAGACTGCCGCTCCGGAGACCGCGGTTCAGACCACAGACCAGTCTTGGGTGGACGCCCGGCCGGAGCATGACAAGGCCCAGCGCGCCGAGGACCGCAACGAGCAGGCCAAGGTCCGGGAAGGGGATCGGGAGGACGTGGAGGACGTCGCGGACATGGCGGATGTCGGCGAGAGCTCCGTTGACGAGGCGACGTCGGCCGCCGACGCCGCAATGGAGCAGGTGAGCGCCTCGCTGGACGGGCCCCTCGACAACATGAACGAGGAGCTTGCCTCACTCCAGGACGCCGGCCTCTCTAAAGAGAAGCAGCGGAAGCTCGAGCGCGACGTCGAGCGGACCACCCGGGACATCCAGAAACGACTCCAGCCCCGTATCGAGCAGCTCTCCAGGGAGATGAGCGAAAAGATGGCCCATCTGAAGACGCTGGATCCGGACATGGAGCGGCTCGCCAAGGAGATGGCGAAGCTCGCCACGCAGATGCGTCCCTCGGCCGAGGCCATGGGGCGGCTGGCCGAGGCCCAGAAGCTGAGGGCCGAAGGCAAGCTCAGCCACGAGGAGCGGGAGAAGCTCCGGGCCGAGGCCCGCAGCCTCGCCGACTCGATGAAGCCCACGGCCGAGCAGCGCCGGCAGATGGAGGCCCTGCGCGAGGAGATGCACAAGCGCAGCAGCGAGTGGGGCCGGGAGGTCCGGTCGGAGCACCGGGAGGAGATCGAGAAGGCGGCCGCCGAGATGCGCGAAGAGATCCGGCGCGAGATGCAGGGCGTCCGCGAGGAGCTGCACCGCGCGCTCGCAGAGCGGTATCGGGTAGACCGCGCCGAGCGGCACGAGGCCCGGGTGAAGGAGAAGAAGTCGAAGGCGAAGGAACAGCAGCGCGACAAGCAGAAGATGAAGGAAGACAAGGCCAAGGAGAAGGCGAAGGAGAAAGAGGTCCGGGAGGACTCGGGCGGCTCGCGCTGACCTTTTCCTCCCGCTGCTACCGGTGGCAGGGCGGCCCCACGGGCCGCCCTGCCCGTTTCTGGAGCGGATGGGAGCATAATCGGCACGATGTCCGCTTCGTCCGTGCTGCGGCGCCTGCGCCGCCTCAATGCCGCGGAGGCCTGGGCGCTGGCCCGCGCCTGGTGGTTGCTCCTGGGAATCGACCTGGGGCTGCGCCTGTTGCCTTTCCGGCGGCTGGAGAGCTGGTTGGCTCCGGCGCCCGGCAAACCCGGAAAGGGCGGGGCGGACGTGGCGGACCCGGCGGTCGTGCCGGAGATCGTCTGGGCCACGGCGGCGGCGGCGCGCCACCACCTGTATCCCATGCGCTGCCTCCCCCAGGCCCTCTGCCTGCGCTGGCTGCTGGGCCGCCTGGGCATCGTCACGGAGCTGCGCATCGGCGTCGAACGCCGCCGCGGCGACCTGCGGGCCCATGCCTGGGTGGAGCGCGACGGCCACCCCCTCGGCGAGGACCTCCGCGTGGCCGACCACTTCGCGCCGTTGCGTCCGGCCTCTTAGAAACTTCTCCTTCACCCCTTGACAGGCGGGGCTGCCGCCCCTATCCTGTTAGCAGTCATCGCTGCTGAGTGCTAGCAACCGGCGGTGAGAATCCCGAATCCAAACAAGGAGGTAGAACCGTGAATATCCGTCCGCTGCACGATCGTGTTCTGGTCAAGCGTCTCGAGACCGAAGAGCAGGTCCGGGGAGGGATCATCATCCCCGACACCGCCAAGGAGAAGCCGCAGGAGGCCGAAGTGATCGCCGTTGGCCCCGGCAAGCTCACCGATGACGGCAAGCGCTCGCCCATGGACGTCAAAGAAGGCGACAAGGTCCTCATGGGCAAGTACTCCGGCAGTGAGATCAAGATCGACGGCAACGACTTCGTGATCCTGCGCGAAGACGAGATCCTCGCCGTCATCAACAGCAACGGCTCCAAGTGACCACCCTTCCAGACATCTGGGTTTCTCGATAGCAAATCAGGAGGCAAAGCAAGACATGGCTAAGCAGATCACTTACTCCGGGGACGCCCGTGCGGCGATCCTGCGGGGCGTCAACAAGCTCGCCGACGCGGTCAAGGTGACCCTCGGCCCGAAGGGACGCAACGTCGTCATCGAGAAGAAGTTCGGCTCGCCCACCATCACCAAGGACGGCGTCACCGTCGCCAAGGAGATCGAGCTCGGCGATCCGCTGGAGAACATGGGTGCGCAGATGGTGCGCGAGGTCGCCTCGAAGACCTCCGACGTGGCCGGCGACGGCACCACCACGGCCACCCTCCTCGCCCAGGCGATCTACCGCGAGGGCTCGAAGAACGTCACCGCCGGCGCCAACCCGATGGAGATCAAGAAGGGCATCGAGCTGGCGGTCAAGGCCGCCGTCGAGTCCATCGACAATCTGGCCAAGCCGGTCGAGGGCAAGGACATCGCCCACGTCGGCACCATCTCGGCCAACAACGACGAGGAGATCGGCCGCATCATCTCCGAGGCGATGGAGAAGGTCGGCAAGGACGGCGTCATCACCGTCGAGGAGGCGCGCGGCCTGGAGACCACCCTGGAGGTGGTCGAGGGCATGCAGTTCGACCGCGGCTACCTCTCTCCCTACTTCGTCACCGATGCCGAGCGCATGGAGACGGTGTTGGAGAACGCCAAGATCCTCCTCAACGAGAAGAAGATCAGCTCGATGAAGGACCTCCTCCCGGTGCTGGAGCAGGTGGCCAAGCAGGGCCGGCCGCTGCTCATCATCGCCGAGGACGTCGAGGGCGAGGCGCTGGCCACCCTGGTGGTCAACAAGCTGCGCGGCACGCTGCACGTGGCCGCCGCCAAGGCCCCCGGCTTCGGCGACCGCCGCAAGGCCATGCTGGAGGACATCGGCGTCCTGACCGGCGGCCGGGTGATCACCGAGGACCTCGGTATCAAGCTGGAGAACGTGCGCTGGGAGGACCTGGGCGACGCCAAGAAGGTCGTCCTCACCAAGGACGAGACCACCATCGTCACCGACTCCGACGATCCCAAGCGGCACGAGGTCATCGCCGGCCGCGTCAAGCAGATCCGCAACCAGGTCGAGGAGACCACCTCGGACTACGACCGCGAAAAGCTCCAGGAGCGCCTGGCCAAGCTGGTGGGCGGTGTGGCGGTGATCAAGGTCGGCGCCGCCACCGAGACCGAGATGAAGGAGAAGAAGGCCCGCGTCGAGGACGCCATGCACGCCACCAAGGCGGCCGTCGAGGAGGGGATCGTCCCCGGCGGCGGCGTCGCCCTGCTGCGCGCCATCAAGGCCGTCGAGGGCATCCAGTCCGAAGGCGACGTGCGGGTGGGCGTCAACATCGTCCGCCGCGCGCTCGAAGAGCCGGCCCGCCAGATCGCCATCAATGCCGGCGAGGAGGGCTCGGTGGTCGTCAAGCAACTCCTGTCGACCAACGGCAACAGCGGCTACAACGCCGCGACCGGCAAGTACGAGGACCTGGTGGCGGCCGGCGTCATCGATCCGGCCAAGGTGACCAAGACCGCGCTGATCAACGCCGCGTCCATCGCGGGCCTGATGCTCACCACGGAAGCCATGGTCTCCGAGATCAAGGAGAAGGACGAGAAGGGCGGCGGCGGTCCGGGCGGCATGCCGGGCGGCGGCATGGGCGGCATGTACTAGAAGCCGTCTTTCCTCGGATACAACAACGGCCGGTCCGCTGCCAGGCGGGCCGGCCGTCTTTGTTTTTGGGGAACAATCAGAAGCGGGCGCGAAGCCCCAGGTAGACCTTGCTCTGCACCCGGTTCTGGGCGCCCTGGACGAGGTCGAACCGGCCGGTGCCGAAGGCGCTGAGCTTGTTGGTGATGTAGATGTCGATGCCGAACTGGGCGTCGGCCCCGAACTTGCTCTGGGTGCCGGAGAGCGTCGGGTCGTTCTCCAGCAGGGATTTGTCGGTCGAGTGGAGGGCGGCGCCGACGCCGAAGAAGCTGTCCACCGAGCCGAAGGGGACGACGCCGATCAGGTTGACGCCGAACAGGGTGTCGGTCCCCTTGCCGTGGTTGCCGCTCGCCTTCCAGTAACCGATCTCCGGCTCGAGATAGCCGGTGACGCTGTCGTCGCCGGTCTGCCGGTGGCGGGAGTCGTCGTCGCGACCGCTGACGCGGATGCGCAGCGCGGCCGTGTAGTAGGTCTCCACACCGCCCGACGGCTCGACGAGCCCGGCGCCGACGCTGAAGGCGAAGCGGTCCCGGTTGCGCCCACCCTCGTCGCGATCATTGCGGTCGTCGCGGTCATTGCGGTCATTGCGGTCCGCCGTCTGGGCCTGGGCCCATCCGGTCGAGAGCAGGGCGGTCAGCGCCAGCGCCGAGGCCATGGTCCAACGTCTCATGTCATCCTCTCCTTTCATGGCGGAAGCGCCGGGCGGCGCCCTCCACAGATCGCAGTCAAAGGCTCTTTTCTTACCTCGGGATGGTACCACGACAGGAACCGGGCAGCCTTGAGGCGGCGCGCTTCAGGCCTCGACAGGCCGCCCCGGCATTTCCCGCATCCGTTCCAGGAACCGGTCCCGCTCGCCGCGCCAACGCTCGGCCTGGCCCGCGTTGCGCGCCGAGGCGACCAGCCGGCTCAGCGCCTCGACCGTCTGGTCGCAATAGCGCTGGGCGGTGTCCTCGGCGCAGATGGCGAGGGCCCGTTCCACGGACTGCTCCAGGTGCGGCAGCGCCTTGTCCCACTCGCCAGCGGCCACGTAGTGGAAGGCCAGGGTCTGGCAGTCGCGGTCGCCCTGCAGCCGCTCCAGAGCCGCCGCCACCTGGGAGTGCATGGCCTGCCGGCGCAACGGGTTGATCTCCTGGTGGATGGCGTTGCGGATCTCCCGGTGGGAGAACTCGAAGCTTCCCCGGCGCGCGCCCTGGGTCCAGAGAGCGAGACCCGCCTCCTGGCGGCTGCTGGTCCAGGAGTGGGAGAACTGCCGGATCAGCCAGCGCCGCAGGAGGATCTCCATCCCCACCTCGACCACCTGGATGTGCTCGTCCGCGGACTCCTGCAGGACCTGGGCGTCGAAGGTCTGTCCCATGACGGCGGCCAGAGTGGCCAGGCGGCGGGTGGAGTTGGGGAGCCGGCGGACGCGGGCGCGGATCAGGTCGCGCGCGTCCGCCATCGCCAGCTTGAGCCCGGCGAGAGGACGCGTGAGGCGCCAGCGCCCCGCGCCGCGGGCCACCAGCACCCCCTCGTCCCAAAGGAAGTTGACGACCTCGGCAGCGGCCAGCGGCAGGCCGGCGCTGCGCTCTTCGAGGAAATCCGCCAGCTCCGCGGCCTGCTCCTCGCCCACCAGGGAGCTCGCGATCTCCTCCAACCCGGCCGGCTCGAGGCGGTCGACCTCCAGGTGCGTCGCCATGCCGGCTTTCTCGCAGCGGCGAAAGATCTGGCTCAAAGGGTGATCGCGGTCCATGCCGTCGCTGTGGCAGGAGGCGAGGATCCAGATCGGCCCCTCCAGCCGCGTGGTGAGGAAGGCCAGCAACTCGTAGGAGTCGCGGTCCGCCAGGTGCAGGTCTTCGAGGTAGAGGATCAAGGGCTCGGCGCTGCCTTCGTCCGGCCCTCCCCGGCACAGCTCCTCCAGGAAGCGGCCGCAGGCGGTGAACAGGCGTCTGCGGCCGTCCTCGCCGGCGGCGGGTGCCGGGCCGGCTGGAGTTGGGCGCAGGTCGCGCAGCTCGGGGACGAGCCGGACGAGATCCTCCAGCACCTCCTCAGACACTTGGGCGAGGACTTTCTCGGTGACCTCGGTCTCCTCCGCCAGAGCGCTGCGCAGCACCTCGACGAACGGTTGATAGGCCATCAGAGGCGACCGCTCGTAACACTGCCCCTTGAGCACGCTGCTGCGCCGCTTGGAAGTGGTGGCGTCGAGGAAGGACTTGATGAGCCGGGTCTTGCCGGCCCCCGCCTCGCCGGTGACCAGGGTGAGGTGTACTTTCCCCCCCAGCGCCTGCAGCCACCCTTCCCGCAGCAGCCCGAAGGCCGGACCCCGGCCGACCAGGGGAATCAGCGGACCGATCGGCTCGGGATCGCGCGCCGTCGAGACCTTCTCGTCCAGGGCCTCGGCGAGGATGGAGTCGTGGAGGCGTCGCGTCTCCTCCAGGGGCGACACCGCGAGCTCGTGGAGCAGCCGGCCCGTCAGCTCCTCGTACTGGGCCAGAGCGCGGCTGCGCTGGCCCGAGAGGGCGAAGAGCCGCATCAGGGTGCGGTGTGCCTCTTCCGAGAGCGGATCGATGGCGACCAGGCGGCGGGCATAGTGGACGCCGAAACGGTATTCGCCCCGCCGCCGGTAGCTTTCGATGAGGCGTTGCAGCACTTCCACCGCCGACTCGCGGAAGCGTACCTGCTGAGTACCCAGCCAATCCTCGAAAGGCGGGCTGTCCTTGACGAAGAAGCCCGCCAGGAACTCCCCGCGATAGAGCTGGACGGCCGCCGAAAGGTGGTGAGGGTCGACCAGCTCCCGCTCGGTGCCCCGCTCCAGGGCCTCCTCGAAAGCCTCGACGTCGAGCCAGCAGTCGGCGTCCGGACCGAGGCCGATCTCCAGGTTGCGGCTGAGGACGAGGCCGGCCGGGCCGGCCTCGGGCAGCGACGAGCGCAGGTTGTAGATGGCCTGCCGCAGGGCGTGCCGGGCGGCCTCCGGCCCACGCTCCGGCCACAGCAGGCCGGCCAGGTGGTCGCGGCTGAAAGTCCGGTGGCGGTGACAGATGAGATAGGCCAGCAGGGCGCGGACCTTCTGCGACTCGAAGCCGCTGACCTGGCGGTCACCCGCCCAGACCTCGAACCCGCCCAGAAGCCGCACTCGGATCTTGTTCAAGCCCTCTTCCCCGCGGGAGGACGTGGACGCCGATTCGCCCCGCCGCCCACTCTCGGTCTACGCCGTTCCGGGCCGTCCAGATTGCTGCGGGTGGGATTCTAACTCATTACGCTGCAAGTTCCTGACGCTGAGCTGACGGCAGGCCTGCAAGCTTGCCGGCAGAGGAACGACCCTTTCTTCGGTGGGCGGGCTGGCGGTGGATCCGCCGTAATGCGCATTGTAAGAATCTGTCCTCAAGCTGGTATAGGACTTCGCAGGTACGATCGTGGCAGCCTGGGCGTCAGGGAGGAGCTCCGCTGACGTTCTCCTGACACCGCGCCTGCAGAGTACGACCCTAGGACCCGTGTCCACATTTGGCGGTTGCGCGGCACTTAGGGAACGCAGCACTCGCAGCACTGTCGTGGGGAGAGTTTTCGGGGAGCCGGGAGAGTGTGTATATCCTTTGGAGGAGAGTTCAATGCATTCCTTGAAATTGAAAAATGCAGTATGGGCCATTCTGGTCATGGCGCTGGGCCTGCTGTCAGCGCTCCCGGCCAGGGCGCAGGTGTTCAATTGCCTGCCGACTTGCAGCTCGGTGGACGCCCGATTCCTGGCGATCTCCAACGGCGCCAGCTTCATAACCCTTAGTGATCCTACCCTGGACTTGGAGATCTCGGTGCCCGCGGGCACGACGGCGTTTACCGTCGGCGTGTTCGACGGCGATGACCGGGGGACCAGCGGCTCGCCCGCGCTCGGCCACTGGGACTCGGGCACCGCCGCCACGTTCAGCTATACGCTCTACGCAGATCCGAACCGGACGCATTCGACGGCGACGGTGGTGCCGATGTCGGGCAATCCCTCCGTCCTCTCAACGTCGATGCCGGACAATGCCTGGATCGACCTCAACGTCAATACCAGCGCTGCGGCCCAGGCACCGAGCGGCAACTATTATTATTTGTTCCGCGTCCAGCTCCAGAGCCTGTCGATCGCTACGCTCAATGCTTTCAAGGTGCGCACCGGCGGGGCGAACGTGGGGGGGTCGTCACTCTTCCCCACCCCCAAGCCCTTTTCCTATATCGCCAACGTATTTAGCGGCGCCGGCGGCGACCTTTCCATCGTCTATCCCAACTTTCCGACGTCGACGACGCCCAGCAATTACGACGGATTCTTCAATTTCTACTTCGACGAGCCGGTGAGCCAGCACGACGTCACCGTTTGGGACGGTGACTTCGATCACGGCAAGTTCGACGGCACCGAAAGCGACACCGACGATCCGGATACTCCCAACGCGCCTTTCGTTCCCTCATGGGCGACGGTGGACACGGTTCCCGAGGGCGTCTCCATCGGCACCGCGCCCTCCACGGGCAGTCCGCCGGACGACCGCAGTCCGGCAGGCACCACGGGACCCTTCCTCCTGAAGCCGCCGTCCATCCGCTACGACGTGATCTTCCCGGACGGGCGGACGTTCGCCAACGACAATCCATCGGGCAACCAGGAGTGGGAGCAGTTCAAGATCTCGACCGATCCGTTCGATCGAAGTCAAATGGACTACAACACGAGCTCTCCCATCCCTCCCGGTATCTACCAGGTGCGGATCCAGGGCGTGGACATGGCAAACGTGAACGCTCTGCTCCTACCGGGCAGAACGCTCTGCGTCGATGAGTCGGGAACTCCCTGCGCACCCCTGCGCCCCTTCCTGATCGGCGACACGGTCTTCCTGGACCTCGACGGCAACGGCGTGCAGGACGCGGGCGAGCCGGGCATTCCGAACGTCGTCGTCGATCTGTACGACGAGAACAACGTGCTGGTGGGAACGGCCACCACCGATGCCGACGGCCACTACACCTTCGAGGTCGAGGCCTTTCCCTATACGGTGACGATCGACCCCATCAACTTCGATCCGAGTGAGGGCGTTCTCTTCGACTACAACCCCACCACTCCGGAACAGTGCTCCGAGACCATCGTCGACGGCAACATCCTCACCTGCGACTTCGGCTTCCGGAGGTCCGGCACCATCGGCGACCGGGTGTGGAACGACATCAACGGCAACGGCGTGCAGGATTCGGGCGAGCCCGGGATCAACAACGTGGTGCTCAACCTCTATGATTCCGGTGGCAACCTCATCGACTCCACGACGACGTCCGGCGACGGCAACTACGTCTTCGGCGACTCCTTCGACGCCTCCTTCCCCCATGGCATCCCAGCGGGCACCTACACGGTCACCATCGACGCCACCACGCTGCCGGGCGGCGCTACACCGACCTACGATTTGGACGGTGTGGCCACGCCCAACACGACGGTCGTCGTGCAGGCCTCGGGTGTGAGCCGCACGGACGTCGACTTCGGCTACCAAGGCGACGCCTCCGTCGGCGACCGGGTGTGGAAGGATTCGAACGGCAACGGCGTGCAGGATGCGGGCGAGCCCGGCATCAACGGCGTCACCGTCCAGCTCATCAACTTCGACGGTGCTCTCGTCGGCACGGCGGTGACGAGCGGCGACGGCAACTACACCTTCACGCACGTGCTCGCGAACACCTTCGACTACGAGTTTTACACGGTACAGGTCGACAACACGACGGTGCCGGCAGGGTACGTGGAGACCTACGACCTCGACGACGGCACGGGACCCTTCAACTCCCCCGACGCGGCCTCGTTCCACGTCAACGCGGGCGATCACCTGACCAACGTCGACTTCGGCTACCGCGGTACCGCGACGGCCTCCATCGGCGACCGGGTGTGGAACGACGGCAACGGCAACGGCTCCCAGGATGCGGGTGAGCCCGGCCTCAACGGTGTCACCGTTCAGTTGCTGGACGGCATCGGCAACGTGTTGGCCACGACCTCCACGAGCGGTGACGGCAACTACACCTTCAGCAACCTCGCCGGCGGCAATTACACGGTCCGCATCGTCACCAGCTCACTCCCCGCCGGATTCACGGAGACGTACGACCTCGACGGCGTCAGTTCGGCCAACCAGGCCGCCGTCACTCTCGCGAGCGGCGCCAACCGCACCGACGTCGACTTCGGCTACTGGATGCCGCCGCCGGTCATCCAGGACTGCGCTGTCGGGGCCGTCTCCGATCCGGCCCTCAACAATGGTCCGAACGGACACGCCTTCTACCTGCCCGGGATCGGGATCGACTTCGTCTTCACCCCGAATCCTGGCAGTTTCATCACCAGTGGCGACGGCACGGCCAGCCTGACGGGTACGGTGCGCAGCCTGTCAAACCCCAACAACGGGTTCACTGTCACCGTGCACTTCAGCGGCTATCAGGCGACGCCTCCTCCCGATAGTCCGAAGAAGGAGCTCTTCGCCTCGGCATACGTCGAGAACGGCGGCCCCATCGACCCGTCCACCTGGTTCTACTACACCTCGTTCACCGGTACCTTGACCGGCATCGACAACTATGCCGGGGCGGAGATCCAGTTGGCGCAGACGGGACCCGCATTCCAGGTGGGCGTCGGCGCCAACGGTAAGAACGGGAACTTCGGCGCCTCCGGCTGGTTCCTCTGGACGGTGACGCAACAGCCCGCCGGCGGCGGCAGCCTGCAGACCAATGGTCAGGGCGACATCAATGTCGATCTGATCAACTGCGGCACCACCGGAACGATCGGTGACCGGCTGTGGCTCGACGCCAACGGCAACGGCGTTCAGGATTCCGGCGAGGTCGGCATCAATGGCTCGACCGTCCAGCTCTTCGTCGGCGCCGCGCTGGTCGCGACCACGACCACGGCCGTTGACGGCAACTACACGTTCAGCAACCTGACGCCTGGCACCTACACCGTCAAGATCGTGCCGAGCACCCTGCCGGCCGGAGTCGCTCCGACCTACGACCTCGACGGTGTCGCCACCGCCAACCAGGCCACCTTCCCGCTGGCTCCCGGCACATCGCGCACCGACGTGGACTTCGGCTACCGGGCCGCCGCTTCGGTCGGCGATCGCGTGTGGCTCGACAGCAACAGCAACGGCCTCCAGGACGCGGGCGAGACCGGCATCAACGGCGTCACCGTCGAGCTCCTCGACAGCGGCGGCAACGTCATCGCCACCACCACGACCAGCGGCGACGGCAACTACACGTTCGCCTACCTGCTGGGCGGCTCCTACAGCGTCCGCGTCGTCGCCGGCACGCTTCCTCCGGGCCTGTCTCCGACCTACGACCTCGACGGCACGGGGACGCCCCACGTGGCGGCCTTCACCCTCAACGCCGGCGCCTCGCGCACCGACGTGGACTTCGGCTACGGCGGCACGGGCTCGGTGGGCGACCGGGTGTGGCTCGACTCCAATGGCAACGGCATCCAGGACGCCGGCGAGGCCGGCATCAACGGCGTGACGGTCGAGTTGCTCAATGCCGCCAACACCGTGGTGGGCACCACCACCACGAGCGGTGACGGCAACTACACCTTCTCCAACCTGTCGGCCGGCAACTACTCGGTCCGCGTGGTAACCGCCACTCTGCCGCCGGGCTTGGTCGAGACCTACGACCTCGACGGCGTCGGCACCCCCGACATCGCATCGTTCAGCCTGGCGAGCGGGGAGAACCGCACCGACGTGGACTTCGGCTACCGTCCCGCCGCCACCGCCTCGGTCGGTGACCGGGTCTGGGACGATCTCAACGGCGACGGCGTCCAGGATCCGGGTGAGCCGGGCCTCAACGCGGTGACCGTCGAGCTGCTCGACTCGAACAACAACGTCGTGGATTCCGCCATCACCAGCGGCGACGGCAACTACACCTTCTCCAGCCTGGTGGCGGGCACCTACTCCGTCCGCGTCGTCACCGCCAGCCTGCCGGCGGGAATGGCTGAGACCTTCGACGCCGACGGCGTGGCCACGCCGGACATCGCCACGTTCACCCTGACCACCGGCCAGGCCCGGACCGACATCGACTTCGGCTACCGCGGCACGGCCTCGGTGGGCGACCGGGTGTGGACCGACACTAACGGCGACGGCGTGCAGGATCCTGGCGAGACGGGGATCAACGGCGTCACCGTGCAACTGCTCGACGCCAGCAACAACGTGGTGGCCACCACCACCACCAGCGGCGACGGCAACTACACCTTCTCCAACCTGAACGCCGGCAACTACTCGGTCCAGATCGTCGCCTCCTCGCTGCCGGCGGGCGTGGCTCCGACCTACGACCTCGACGGCGTGGCGACGCCGAACATCGCCTCCTTCAGCCTGAATGGCGGCGACGCGCGCACGGACGTGGACTTCGGCTACCGCGGCACCGGCTCGGTGGGCGACCGGCTGTGGCTCGACACCAATGGCAACGGCGTGCAGGACGCGGGCGAGGCCGGCATCAACGGCACCACCGTCCAGCTCCTGGACGACGGCGGCAACGTGATCGCCACCACGACGACCGCCGGTGACGGCAACTACCAGTTCAGCAATCTGGGGGCCGGAACCTACAGCGTCCGCATCGTCCCCACCACGCTGCCGGCGGGCGTGACTCCGACCTACGACCTCGACGGCATTGCGACGCCGAACATCGCCACCTTCACGCTGGCGGCTGCCGCGTCGCGTACCGACGTGGACTTCGGCTACCGCGGCACCGCCTCGGTGGGTGATCGCGTGTGGCGCGACACCAACAGCAACGGCATTCAGGACGCGGGTGAAGCCGGCATCAACGGCGTCACCGTCCAGCTCCTCGACAACGGCGGCAACGTCATCGCCACCGCCACCACCAGCGGCGACGGCAACTACACCTTCTCCAACCTGCTGGGCGGCACCTACAGCGTCCGTGTGACGGCCGGCGTGCCCGCGGGCCTGTCGCCGACCTTCGACCTCGACGGCACCGCGACGCCCAACATCGCCACCTTCACCCTCAACGCCGGCACCTCCCGCACCGACGTCGACTTCGGCTACGGCGGCACGGGCTCGGTGGGCGACCGCCTGTGGAACGACGCCAACGGCAACGGCGTCCAGGATGCAGGCGAGACCGGTATCAACGGCGTGACGGTCGAGCTGCTCGACGCCAGCAATACGGTGGTGGGCTCGGTCGTCACCAGCGGTGACGGCAACTACACCTTCTCGAACCTGGCGGGCGGCAACTACTCCGTCCGCGTGGCGGCCGCTTCCCTGCCGGCCGGCCTGGCTCCGACCTATGACCTCGACGGCACCGGCACGCCGAACATCGCGTCCTTCAGCCTGGCAGTCGGCCAGAACCGCACGGACGTGGACTTCGGCTACCGCGGCACGGCCTCGGTGGGCGACCGTCTGTGGATCGACAGCAACGGCAACGGCATCCAGGATGCGGGTGAGTCCGGCATCAACGGCGTGACGGTCGAGCTGCTCAACGCCAGCAACACGGTGGTGGGCTCGACGACCACGAGCGGTGACGGCAACTACACCTTCTCGAACCTGGACGGCGGCAACTACTCGGTGCGCGTGGTGGCCGCTACCCTGCCGGCGGGCGTGGCTCCGACCTACGACCTCGACGGCATTGCGACGCCGAATATCGCCTCCTTCAGCCTGGCCGGCGGTGCCAACCGTACGGACGTGGACTTCGGCTACCGCGGCACGGCCTCGGTGGGCGACCGTCTGTGGATCGACGGCAACGGCAACGGCATCCAGGATGCGGGTGAGACGGGCATCAACGGCGTCACCGTCCAGCTCCTCGATGGCGGCGGCAACGTGATCGCCACCACCACGACGGCGGGTGACGGCAACTACACCTTCTCCAACCTGATGGGCGGCAACTACTCGGTGCGGGTGGTGGCTGCCACCCTGCCGGCGGGCGTGGCTCCGACCTACGACCTCGACGGCATCGCGACGCCCAACATCGCCTCCTTCACCCTGGCCGGCGGCGCCAACCGTACGGACGTGGACTTCGGCTACCGAGGCACGGCCTCGGTAGGCGACCGCGTGTGGCTCGACAGCAACGCCAACGGCGTGCAGGACGCTGGCGAGGCCGGCATCAACGGCGTCACCGTCCAGCTCCTCGATGGCGGCGGCAACGTGATCGCCACCACCACGACGGCGGGTGACGGCAACTACACCTTCTCGAACCTGATGGCCGGCAACTACTCCGTGCAGGTGGTGGCCGCCACCCTGCCGGCGGGCGTGGCTCCGAGCTACGACCTCGACGGCATCGCGACTCCCAACATCGCCTCCTTCAGCCTGGCCGGTGGCCAGAACCGTACGGACGTGGACTTCGGCTACCGCGGCACGGCCTCGGTGGGCGACCGCGTCTGGCTCGACAGCAACGGCAACGGCGTCCAGGACAGCGGTGAGACGGGCCTCAACGGGGTGACGGTCCAACTGCTGAACGCCAGCAACACCGTCATCGCCACCACCACTACCAGCGGTGACGGCAACTACACCTTCTCGAACCTCACTCCCGGAAATTACTCCGTGCGGGTGGTGAACAGCACTCTGCCCGCGGGTCTGACGGAGACCTACGACCTCGATGGTGTGGCGACGCCGGACATCGCTTCCTTCAGCCTGGCTGCGGGGGCGAACCGTACGGACGTCGACTTCGGCTACCGCGGCGCCGGCGTGGTCGGCGACCGGGTGTGGCTCGACACCAACGGCAACGGCGTTCAGGACGCCGGCGAGGCCGGCATCAACGGCGTCACCGTCCAGCTCCTCGATGGCGGCGGCACCGTGATCGCCACCACCACGACCGCGGGTGACGGCAACTACGGCTTCAGCAACCTGGTGGCCGGCACCTACAGCGTTCGCATCGTCACCAGCTCGCTGCCGGCGGGGGTCAGTCCGACCTACGACCTCGACGGGACTGCGACGCCCAACATCGCCACCTTCAGCCTGGGTGCCGGCGCGTCGCGCACGGACGTTGACTTCGGCTACCGCGGCACCGCTTCCGTCGGTGACCGGGTGTGGCTCGACGCCAACGGCAACGGCGCTCAGGATGCCGGCGAGACCGGGATCAACGGCGTCACCGTCCAGCTCCTCGACGGCGGCGGCATTGTGGTCGGCACCGCGACGACGGCGGGCGACGGCAACTACACCTTCTCCAACCTCGCGGCCGGGAGCTACTCGGTCCGCGTGGTCTCCGGCACGCTGCCGTCCGGTGTGACGCCGACCTTCGACCTCGACGGCACCGCCACGCCGAACATCGCCTCCTTCACGCTCGCCGCCGGCGCCAACCGCACCGACGTCGACTTCGGCTACCGCGGCACCGGCTCGGTCGGCGACCGCGTCTGGAACGACGCCAACGGCAACGGCCTCCAGGACACGGGCGAGACGGGCATCAACGGCGTCACCGTCCAGCTCTTCAACGGCGCGACCCTGGTCGCGACCACGACCACGGCCGGTGACGGCAACTACACGTTCAACAACCTGACGCCGGCCACCTACACCGTCAAGATCGTGCCGGGCACGCTGCCGGCCGGGGTGGTCACTCCGACCTTCGACCTCGACGGCATCGCCACCGCCAACCAGGCCACCTTCACCCTTGCCGCCGGTCAGAATCGCACCGACGTCGACTTCGGTTATCGCGGCGCCGGCTCGATCGGTGACCGCGTCTGGCTCGACAGCAACGGCAACGGCGTCCAGGACGCTGGCGAGACGGGCATCAACGGCACCACCGTCCAGCTCTTCAACGGCGCGACCCTGGTCGCGACCACGACCACGGCCGGTGACGGCAACTACACGTTCAGCAACCTGGCGCCGGCCACCTACACCGTCAAGATCGTGTCGAGCACGCTGCCGGCCGGAGTCACTCCGACCTTCGACCTCGACGGCATCGCCACCGCCAACCAGGCCACCCTCACCCTCGCCGCCGGCGCTTCGCGCACCGACGTCGACTTCGGCTACCGCGGCACGGCCTCGGTCGGCGACCGCGTCTGGTACGACACCAACGGCAACGCCACCCAGGACGCCGGGGAGACCGGCATCAACGGCGTCACCGTCCAGCTCCTGGATAGCAGCAACACCGTGATCGCCACCGCCACCACGGCCGGTGACGGCAACTACACCTTCTCCAACCTGCTGGGCGGCAGCTACACCGTCCGCGTGGTCGCCAGCTCGCTGCCGGCCGGCTATGCCCCGACCTTCGACCTCGACGGCATCGCCACGGCCAACACCGCCAGCTTCACCCTGAACGCCGGCCAGAGCCGCACCGACGTGGACTTCGGCTACCGCGGCACGGCCTCGGTGGGCGACCGGGTGTGGAACGACGCCAACGGCAACGGCGTCCAGGACACCGGTGAGACCGGCCTCAACGGCGTCACCGTCCAGCTCCTCGACAACGGCGGCAACGTCATCGCCACCACCACCACGGCCGGCAACGGCAACTACACCTTCTCCAACCTGAACGCCGGCACCTACAGCGTCCGCGTCGTCAGCAGCTCCCTGCCCGCGGGTTATGGGCCGACCTTCGACCTCGACGGTGTCGCGACACCCAACGTGGCGTCCTTCACCCTCACCGCCGGCCAGAGCCGCACCGACGTCGACTTCGGCTACCGCGGCACCCTCTCCGTGGGCGACCGCGTGTGGAACGACGCCAACGGCAACGGCGTCCAGGACACCGGTGAGACCGGCCTCAACGGCGTCACCGTCCAACTGCTCGACAACGGCGGCAACGTCATCGCCACCACCACCACGGCCGGCAACGGCAACTACACCTTCTCCAACCTCGGAGCGGGCACCTACACGGTCAAGGTCGTCAGCAGCACGCTGCCCGCGGGCTACACGCCGACCTTCGACCTCGACGGCACCGCGACTGCGAACCAGGCGACGTTCAGCCTGACCGCCAGCCGCACGGACGTCGACTTCGGCTACCGCGCTCCGGTCTGCACGGGTGGTTCCTTCAAGGACACGTTCACCACCAACAGCTTCTCCAACAACGAAGGGACGCTGAGCTGGAGCGGTTCGTGGATCGAGAGCGACACGGCGGGAGCGGGGGTGAGCAGCGGTAACGTGACCGTGGGCACTCCCTATGCCGGGTACCTGATCCTGCGCAACAGCAACCCCACCGTCAGCACCCAGGTGAGCGCGGCACGCGAGGTCAACCTCACGGGCTTCGCCGCCGCGACCCTGACGGCTACCTACCACCTCAAGCTGGTCGAGGCCGACGACGCGGCAGTGGTCGAGATCTCGAAGGACGGCGGCGCCACCTACACCGTGCTGGAGACGCTGACCGGCTACACCACCACCGACCTCATCCTCTCGCGCACCTACGACATCTCGGCCTACATGGCGAGCAACACCCGCATCCGCTTCCGGATCAGCAACGGCTACACCGGCAGCGACGACCTCTTCAAGGTGGACGTGGTGCAGATCGACGCCACCTGCACGCCCCAGACCTTCTCGATCGGCGACCGGGTGTGGAAGGACACGAACGGCAACGGCGTCCAGGATACCGGCGAGCCCGGCATCAGCGGCGTCACCGTCCAGCTCCTCAACAGCAGCAACACGGTCATCGCCACGACCACGACCGACAGCAACGGCAACTACACCTTCACCAACGTCGCCGCCGGCAACTACACCGTCAAGGTGGTCAGCAGCAGCCTGCCCAGCGGCTACACGCCGACCTTCGACCTCGACGGCGTTGCGACGCCCAACACGGCTTCGTTCAACCTGTCGGCCAGCCGCACGGACGTGGACTTCGGCTATAAGCCCACAACCTGCACGGGTGGTTCCTTCAAGGACACGTTCACCACCAACAGCTTCTCCAACAACGAGGGCACGCTGAGCTGGAGCGGCCCGTGGATCGAGGACGACGTGGCGGGGGTGGGGGTGAGCAGCGGCAACGTGACCGTGGGCACTCCCTACGCCGGCTACTTGATCCTGCGCGACAGCCCCGACACCGGCACCCAGCCGAGCGCGGCGCGCCAGGTCAACCTCTCGGGCTTCGCGTCGGCGTCGCTGACGGTGGCCTTCCACATCAAGGGAGTCGAATCCGACGACGCGGTGGTCATCGAGGTATCGAAGGACGGCGGTGCCACCTACACCGCGCTGGAGACGCTGACCGGCTATACCGGCACGTACATCAGCTCGCGCACCTACGACATCTCGGCCTACATGGCGAGCAACACGCGGATCCGCTTCCGGGTCAGCAACAACTACGGCGGCAGCGACGACCTCTTCAAGGTGGACTCGGTGGAGATCGACACCACCTGCACGCCCCAGACCTTCTCGCTCGGCGACCTGGTCTGGAAGGACACCAACGGCAACGGCGTCCAGGATTCCGGCGAGCCCGGCATCAGCGGCGTCACCGTCCAGCTCCTCAACAGCAGCAACACGGTCGTCGCCACCGCGACGACCAACAGCAGCGGCAACTACACCTTCTCCAACGTCGCCGCCGGCACCTACACCGTCAAGGTGGTCAGCAGCACCCTGCCCGCCGGCTATACGCCGACCTACGACCTCGACGGCATCTCTTCGCCCAACGAGGCGTTGGTCAATCTCACGGCCAACCGCACGGACGTGGACTTCGGATATCGGCCCGCCGGCACGCTCTCGGTCGGCGACCGCGTCTGGAACGACGAAAACGCCAACGGCTTGCAGGATTCCTTCGAGCCTGGCATCAGCGGCGCCACCGTCCAACTGCTCAACAGCAGCGGCACCGTGATCGCCACCACCACGACGAACAGCACCGGCAACTACACCTTCTCCGGCCTGTTCTCGGGCACCTACACCGTGAAGGTCGTGACCAGCTCGCTGCCTTCGACCACCTTCACCCAGACCTACGATCTCGACGGTGTGTCGTCGGCCAACCAGGCGACGTTCACCCTCACGGCCAGCCGTACGGACGTCGACTTCGGGTACCAGTTCCCGAGCTCCACGGCCGGCGGCACGGCCACCCTGGGCTACTGGAAGAACCACCCGGACGCCTGGCCCATCCAGTCGATCACCATCGGCGGCATCACCTACACCAAGGCCCAGGCCATCACCTGGCTGGGTACTCCGGTCGGCGGCGACGAGAGCATCGCCCTGTTCCACCAGCTCGTCCCGGCCGAGCTCAACGCCATCATGAGCAACAACATCAGCTGCATCTTCCCGATCATCCAGGCCGCCGACGCCTGGATGGCGCAGCACCCGGTGGGCAGCGGCGTGTCGACGAGCAGCACCGCCGGGCAGCAGGGGAACTCCCTGGAGACGCAGCTCGACTCCTACAACAACGGCAACCTGTGTGCGCCGCACCGGAACTGAACCCTGCAGATTTCTTACGGAAGGGGCCGCCGCAGCGCGGCCCCTGCCGGTCTTTTCAGGCGCTCCGGCAGGTTCGGAGCGCCCTTTCTTTTACAGATTGCAGATTTTCGCCCCAAGAACCCTCTATAATAGAGTCTCGATCGTCGTCATGAGAGGGCTAAAATGATTCGAGTTGCAATACCCGAGACGGTGCTCTTTCGCGACCTCGACGGCGAGGCGGTCCTCCTCGCCACCGATTCCGGAAAGTACTTCGGTCTCAACGAGGTCGGCACCCGCCTGTGGTCGCTGCTCCGTCTCCATGGCGACGTCGAGACGGCCTGCTGCTCGCTGCTCGCGGAGTACGACGTCCCGGCGGAGCGTCTGCGGGAGGACGTGGCGCTGTTCGTCGGCACCTTGGCCGACCGCGGGCTGATCAGGAGTCTATGAGCGGCATCTGCGGCGTGGTGGACTTCGAGGCTCCCCGGATCGATCCGGAGGGCGTCCGCGGCATGGCGGAGTCTTCCTCCTACCGGGCTCCCGGGGGAATCGGCTACCTGTTCCGGAACGAAGCGGGTCTTGCCTACCAGGCGCTGCAAGCTCCGGCTCCGGGCACAGGCCTGGACCAGCCCCTGCTCGAGCCCCGGCACCAGGTTTGCTTAGTCATGGACGGCCGCCTCGACAATCGCTCGGACCTCATCGGCCGGCTGGACCCGGCCGAGGGGCGGTCGATCTCGGACGCCGGCCTGCTCCTCGCCGCTTACCTCGAATGGGGAGTCGGGTGCACCGATCACCTTCTGGGCGACTTCGCCTTTGCGATCTGGGACGCGCCCCGGCGGCGGCTCTTCTGCGCCGTCGATCCGTTGGGTGTCAAGCCGCTCCACTACGCGCAGGCCGGCTCCCTTCTGGTCTTCGCCTCCGACGCGATCCAGGTGCTCCTGCATCCGGCGGTTCCCGACGACTATCACGAGCCGGAGATTGCGGCCTACCTGGACTGCCAGTCGGAAGACCCGGAGCGGAGCTTCTTCGCCGCCGTCCACAAGCTGGGCCCTGCCCGGCGCCTGGTCGTGGAGAACGGCAGCCTGCGGATCGAGCGCTATTGGTCTCCGGACCTGGACGAAATCCGGTATCCACGGGATGAAGACTACGAAGAGCGCTTCCGGGAGCTGTTCCAGCGGTCCGTGGCCGATCGTCTGCGTGGTTGCGGGGAGCTTGCCGGGATCGCGATGAGCGGCGGCCTCGATTCGACCTCGGTCGCCGCCTGTGCCCAACGTGTGCTTGGCACCAAGGTCCGAGCCTATACCTACGTCTTCGACGGCCTCGCCGATTGCGACGAACGGGACTACAGCCGGGCGATGACCGGCGAGCTCGGCCTGGAGGTGGAGGCTGTGCCAGCGGAGCCCCTAGGACATCTAGAGCCACAAGCCACTCTGCCTCTGAGCCCAGACACTCCGTTTTCCGGCTGGGGTTCTTGCATAGCAGAGATCTTCCGGCGAATGGGGACGGTGGGGAGCCGGGTCCTACTGACGGGACATGGGGGGGACGATCTGCTGCGCGGCAGTTCCCTCATCTATGCCGAGCGTTTGCGGCACGGTGACCTCGGTGCGGTTGGCGAGGTCGTGCGGCACTCACGCAGCCGGCACGAGCCAGTCCTGCGGGCGCTCTATCGACACTTCGGTCGTCCCCACGTGCCCGCCGCCGCTGACTCGTGGCTGAGCTCGATCGGAAGGCGAGGGCCGGCGGTCCCGCCCCCCCTCATCCGCGGGGATTTCATGCTTCGCACTCAGGGCCGGCGGGCAGAACCCCGGCCGCAGAGTGTCCGTCGGGAGATCTATACCCATCTGGTGCAGATTCCCTGGTATTGGCGTCTGGCCAATTGGTACGACAGAAGCGCTGCCTCGTTTGGCATCGAGGTGCGCCACCCCTTCCTCGACCGGCGGCTCATGGAGTACGTCCTGGCTTTGCCTGGAGAGCAGCTTTTTCGATTAGGTAGCTCTAAAAGCCTCCTGCGACGATCCATGGAAGGCATACTTCCGGAGCGTATTCGCCTGCGGGTTGGCAAGACTCGATTTGCATCGTTTATCGATCTATTGTTGGAGAGGTTGGCTGGCGAGGTCGTGGAACTCCTGCGGGAGCCTCGATCCGCTGCCCTGGGGATTCTGGACGGGGAGGCGTTGCGGTTGGCCTATCTCAACCTTGTTCGTGGGGGCCCCCACTCGGCGAGGCGTGCCGTGTGGTGTGCCGTAACCTTAGAGATCTGGTTGAGACGCTGTGAATCCGTCTTCCAGAGCCGGTGCTTCGGCGGGAGACTGGCCGTGCCGCAGCATGAGCTTGTAACATGAGACTCGGACTTCCCAGGAGAGATACTCGCGATGACCAGGGATGAGACGAAGGTCGAGCACGCCCCGAGGATAAGACTTCCCGAGTCCTGCCCGACAAAGAAGCCGTATGAAGGCCCGCAGCTCCGGGAGTGGGGGACGATCGCCGAGCTGACAGGAGGCCCAAACCTCGACGTTACCGATGCCGAAGGCGGCGGAAGCAGCCCGGGATAATGAAAAAGTTGACCGTCCCGGGTCGGGGTTCGCGTCTTTTTGGTCTGACAGTAGCGGACAGCATCCCCCTGAAAGTGCCCTTGCCGCTGAGTTTCAGTACAGTGGACTTGAAACTTTCTCGGTCGTCTCACTCCCTTCATCCTAAGAGCAAGGTGGTCCGTCCTTTCTACACCAGTCCCATGCGTGACAAGGATGGTGTAAGTCTTGGTTCTCTATATGAGGAACCTGAAGGCGCAATGTTTCACTTTCCGGGAGCCGGTGATTTTCGTATTCGGGCTGACCGTATAGAGGCGTATCTCGCTGAGGGGGAAGGGGGCCTCGGCGAGCTGCGATTCCTAGGGCCGGTTTTCTCTTACTGGCTTGAGCTGCGTGGTCTGCTGGCGCTCCATGCTTCGGCGGTCGCTATGGACAGCCGAGCGATCGCCCTCGTTTCCCGTCATGGCGGCGGCAAAAGCGGGCTTGCAGCAGGCCTGATGGCCGCGGGAGCGTCCCTGCTGACCGACGACCTGGTTGCCGTTGAGGAGCTTGGGGAGTGTTGGCAGCTTCGCCCCTCCTATCCTCTGATGCGGATGTGGCCGGATGAGGCTGAGTTCTTCCTTGGGGACTATACCGGCCTACCCCGAGTTCAGAAGGACTCAGAAAAAAGGAGCGTCGCGGTGGGGGAGGGTGGGTTCGGGAGATTCCAGGAGACCTCTACTCCCCTGTCAGCGATCTTCCTGGCGACGCGGGTGGAGGGGGCGAACGCCGTGGAGATTCAGCCGGTCTCACGCAGCGAAGCGCTGATCGAGCTCGTCCGCCACTCCTTCTCCGCGCGTCTCGTCGAAGCGGCCGGATTGCAGCCCGCCCGGTTGGCCCGGCTGGCCCGGCTGGTGCGGAGCGTGCCGGTGCGGCGTCTCGTCTACCCGTCGGGTTTCGAGCGGCTGGAAGAGGTTGCCAGCCGCGTCCTGCGGGCCGGTTATTAGCTTCGGCGCCGGCCTGCCATACGGCGGACCGAGGCCACCTTGGGCTCGGCCGGCAGGCCCAATTCGGTCTTGATCTCCTCGCGCTGCAGGCGGGAGAGGCGGCGCGCCTCCATGGCCATGCCCAGGCGGCGCATCGCCAGCACCACCGAGAACTCCAGGACCACCAGGGCGATGCCGAGAGCGGTCCGGCCGGTGACGGCGACCACCAGGGCCAGGGCGCAGAAGGAGAGGACCACGGCGTAGATCAGCGCCACGATGCGGGAGCGTTTGCCGCCGAAGTGCTCGAGGACGTGGTGCAGGTGGTTGCGGTCGGCCCGGAACATGCGCAGGAAGCGGGTGGTGAACGGGCCCTTGGGACGGTCGAGAAAGCGGACGATCATCACCAGCAGAGTGTCCATCACCGGCACCCCGAGAGCCAGGATGGGCACCAGGATGGCGACCGTGGCCGGGGCCTTGAGGGACGAGTGGACGGCCGTGGCGGCCAGGAGGAATCCCAGGGTGAGCGATCCGGAGTCGCCCATGAAGATGCGCGCCGGCTCCCAGTTGTGGCGGAGGAACCCGATGCAGGCGCCGGCCAGCGACGCCATGAGGATCACCGTTCCCGGGTTGCCCTGGAGGATGGCATAGACGAGGAAGCTCCCCGAGATGATGGTGGCGACGCCGCCGGCCAGCCCGTCCAATCCGTCGAGGAGGTTGAAGGCGTTGGTGACGCCCACGATCCAGAGCCCCGACACCACACCCCGGAAGAGGCCGAGGTCGACCGTGCCCAGGCCGGGCAGCCGCAGGAACTCGAAGGACCATCCGACGCGGACCAGGAGCCAGGCTGCGAGGAGCTGAAGCAGGAACTTCTTCGCCGCCGAGACCCCCATCAGGTCGTCGAGGACGCCAACCAGGAAGACGATACCGGTGCCCAGCGCCAAGGCGACGGTCTCGCCCCGTCCCACCCCGGTGCCGAGGCGGCCCCAATGGGCGACCGCCACGGCTCCGCCGCCCAGGGCCAAGCCCAGGACGATGGCGACTCCGCCCAGCCGCGGAACGGCGTCCGCTTGGGTCTTCCTTTCACCGGGGTGGTCGAGGGCCCGCAGCGCAACCGCCAGACGAGTCACCGGCGGCACCATCAGGTTCGTGGCGAGGGCGGCGACGCAGGCGGCGCCGAACGCGTACAGCAGAATTCCATCCATACGACGATACTTCCCGTGCGATCAGCTCCCTCTAGGAGTTAAATTCATTGTTGATCGCTATTTAGGGTAGCCATTCTACCGCAAAGTCTCACCGTTGTCTCCCGGCGATCTGTTCGAGAGCCTGGGCGACTCCCGCCGCGTCCCCCACGTCGACGCGCCGGTACTGGTCGGGAGTCAGCGCTCGGCTGGCCAGCAGGTGCACGTCGGACCGCGGGCTGCCGACGTAGAGGAGGCTGCGGCCGGACTGGAGGCAGCCATAGATTTTCGAGGGGAGCACGTAGCCCACGAATTCGTCGCGCAGGGTGATGAGATGGGCGTCCGGCGTCACCAGGAGCCGTGGCAGGAGCTCCAGGGGCACGGGAAGGCTGCGGTGGAAGGGCAGGCCCTCCCGCTGCAAGGCCTCGGCGACCCGCTCCGCCCGGGCGCCGGTGGCGTTGAGCCAGAGGGCCACCCGCCCGGAGCCTTCCCGGTGGTGCTGCCGATACCCAGCGAGGAAGGTCTCGTGGTCGTGGGCGACGCCGAAGTTGCCGGAGTAGAGGAGGATCACCCGGCCTGCGAGCTCCGCAGGCGGCTCCAGCGGCACGGTTCCTGGAGGAATCTCCACCGGCGACGGATCGCGCTTGAGCACGATGCGGTCGGGACGGATGCCGATCTCCAGGAGCCGCTGCCGCTGGTCCTCCCCCAGCACCTCGAAGCGGTCCACCCGGCGGCGCAGAGTCACGGTCCAGCGATGGAAGAGCCGTAGCGCTGCCGAAGGGCGGCCCAGCTCCGCCATCAGGCACTCGGGGTGGAAATCGGTGATGCGGTAGGTGAGCCGCTTGCGCAGCAGCAGGTTCAGCGGCCCCAGGAGGTGGATGAGAAACGGCGGGCTGCCGGTGAACAGCAGCTCGTCGGCACGGCGGATCTCGCGCCGGAGCTGCCAGACCAGGGAGAGGTCGGTGCGGGCCGTCCACAGCGCCCGGCCGCGCAGGTTCGAGCGGTCGTAGACGGGCGCCCGCAGGCGGACGATGCGCAGCCGTCCGGCTCCGGGCCGTTCCTCCTCGGTCTCTTCCTCGATCGAGGCCGCGGTCGAGGAGAGGCCGGCGAGGACCACGTCCTCGCCCTGGGCGGCCCGTTCGCGGGCGAACAGCAGGCTGTACTGGCCCACGGCGCCGAAGTCCGGCGGCAGCCAGTCGCACAGGTAGACCAGCCGGTGCATTCCAGGCCGCGAGCGGCTAGCGCTCGGTGAGCATTTCGGCGAGGTAGCCGTTGACGGTCTCGCGCTGCCGGGAGGAGAAGTACCAGTCGATGGTGCGGTGCAGGCCGTCCATGAACTTCACCTGCGGCTCCCAGCCCAGGAGCTCGCAGGCCAGGCGGTTGCTGGCCACCCGGTTGAGGGGGCCGGTGGGCATGTGGGGGAGGAGCTTGATCTCGGCCTGGTGGCCGGTGTAGCGCAGCACCTCGCGCACGGCGTCGATCACCCGCGTGCGCTCCTCGGTGCCCAGGTTGACGGCGGTGCCGTCGTCGATCGTCTCGGCGGCGCGGACCATGCCGCGGACGATGTCGCCGACGTAGGTCCAGTTGCGGATCTGGGTGCCGTCGCCCCAGACCTCGAAGGGGTCCTGGCGCACGAAGGCGCGGGCGATCATGGCGATGACGGCGTGGTTCTCGACGCCGCGCTCGCCGTAGACGGTGAAGAAGCGGCAGGAGGCGGCCTTGAGCCCGAAGTCCCGGGCGTAGGCGCGCAGCGTCATCTCCGTCATCAGCTTGGCCCAGCCGTACATGTTGTCGGCGTCGTAGGGCGGGCCCACCATCTCCTCGGTGAGGTAGAGCTCTTTCGTCACGTCCCCCTGGAGGTGGTTGGGGTAGACGCAGCCCGAGGAGGCGAAGACGAATTTGCCGACCCCCGCCTCGTGGGCGGCCTTGATCAGCATGCCATCCATGGCGAGGTTCTGGGAGCAGGCGGCCTGGTGGAGGTCCACGAAACCGCGGCCGCCGTGGATGGCGGCGAGGTGGAAGACGACGTCCATCCCTTCAACCATGCGCTGGGGAACGCCGGGATCGAGGAGGTCCGCCTGGTGAACCTCGACCACGCCGTTGTCGATGTGGCCCTGAATGTTCGCCAGCCGGCCGCTCGACAGGTCGTCGACGACGCGGATGGCGCGCGCTCCCTTCGCCACCAAGTGGTCAATGAGGTGGGAGCTGATGAAGGACGCTCCGCCCGTGACCAGGACCTTCTTTTGCTTCCACTCCATGCTTTCCGTCTCCTTCGTCCAAGTCTACGCTGTCCCTGCCACCGTAGCCAGCCGGCCGCTCGCCTGCAGCAGCGTCAGCCCGTGGCGGAGGGTCCGGTCGGAGTGCAGGTGGAGCTGGGCCAGCTCCGGATGGGTGTCGCGCAGCCAGTTGACGAACCGCCGCTCCTCGTCCCAGGGCGCATAGTCCTCGGCCGAGAGCCAGCCGGCGGGGCGCTCCGCCGCCCAGGCGAGGTGCTCCGGCCCCATGCAGGCGCGCCGCCAGGTCCCGGTGTCATGGACGGCGACGACTGCGCGCGGCGCCAGGCAGGCCCTCATCTTTTCGAAGGTGGCCACGTTGAGGGCCAGGTCGTGGGCGGCGTCGAAGAGGACGAGGTCGATCTCTTTCCCGCCCACGTCCGCCGGCGTGAAGCTCTCCTGCGACTTGTGGTGGTAGTGGAGCTTGGGCGTGCCGCCGAAGAGCTGCGAGGCGATCTGCGCGGCGCTCTCGGTAATGTCGTAGCTGTGGAGCTCGGCGTCCGGCGGCAAGGCGAGCAGGAAGTTGAGCGCGCTGTGCCCGCGGTGGAAGCCGAGCTCGACCACCACGCGCGGGCGCAGCACGCGCACCAGCGCGAAGAGCAGCAGGGCCTCGTCCCGCTGGATGGGGCCGCAGGCGGCCTCCTCCTTGAAGAACCGGAGATGGCTGAGCTGGGGTGCGGTCCGGCCCGGGAAGAGACCCGCCAGGCGGCGCAGCCACCGCCAGCGCAGGAAAGCCCGGCCGGCGAGGAAGGACGCCTGCTGCCGGAGCTGCCGGAGCTGCCGGAGATTGTTGTGCATGGATCGCCTCAGCGGTAGTTCTCTGCGCACCAGCGGATGAGTGCGCGCCGTCCCTGGGCCTTCTCCGTCCAGCGGTCCCAGAGCGCGGCGCCGAGCTTCAGCGCCAGCCACTCGGTGCGCAGCCGCAGCAGGACGAGCGTCCGGACGAGCGTGGTGCGGCGGAGCTTGCCGTGCTTGCGCAGCAGCAGCCAGCGGTTCTTGTAGGAGCGCAGCACGCGGGCGCTCGTCGCCTGCGGCGCGCCGCCGCCTTCGTGGAAGGCCAGGAGGTCCGGGCGGACCTTGAGATGATAGCCGGCCCGGCGCAGGCGCATGGAGAGGTCGTGATCGAGGTCCAGCCAGTCGAAGGCCTCGTCGAAGCCGCCGGCGGCGAGGAAGGCTTCGCGCCGCACCGCCATGGCGCAGGTGAAGACCGACAGGTCGTCGTCGGGGGACCCTGGCAGGAGGCGCCGGCGGATCGCGTCGAGCCGCTGCCCGAGGACGAGGCCGAGGACGTCCGGCTCCCTCTCCCACGAAGCGGTCGGACGGCCGCCGGTTCCCACCGTGGCGAAGCCGACGACGGCGAGGAGCGGATCGGCGGCGAAGTCGGTGCGCAGCCCGGAGAGCTCCACGAGAGGGTAAGCATCCGAGTCGAAGAGGACGACGACATCCGCCGTGCAGGCCTGAACGCCACGGTTGAGGCTCGCGCAGAGCCCGCGGTTCTCCCCGTTGAGCAGCAGGCGGGCCTGATCCTCGATCCCCGGCGGCGGCGGGGTCTTCGAGCCGTCGTCCACGACGATGACCTCGTCGGCGCCGCCCAGGCGCGCCACCGCGTCCAGGCAGCGGCGGGTCAGCTCCCAGGTCTCGTAGTTGGTGACGACGACGCCGACGGACAGCTCGCGCCTCGGGCCAGAGTCGTCCTCCAAATCTCTACCTGTCAAAGGCTCAGCGCCCATCACCGGAACCCTGCCGACATACTACATGCCCCGGATACGCTCGGAAGGACAGCCCATCGTCTCCAGATATGAGCCATATCTGGGGATATGGGCCATCTTCGCCAGATATGGGCCATCATCCCGGGATATGGCGCGTATCTGTAGATATGGCCTGTGATCCCGGGATATGGGCCATCATCCGCAGATATGAGCCGTATCTGTAGATATGGGCTATCTTCGCCAGATATGGGCCGTCATCCCGGGATATGGCGCGTCTCTGTAGATATGGTCCATGATCCCGGGATATGGGCCATCATCCGCAGATATGAGCCGTATCTATAGATATGGGCCATCTTCGCCAGATATGCGCCGTATCTGCGGCCCTGTTCAGCGCTCCTCCACGCGTGACAGGAGGAGGACCGAGCAGCTGTGGGCCTCGCGCAGCAGGCGTTCGGCGCCGAGGCCGGCGGCGCGCAGCAATTCGCGGCAGCGCGCCGTGTCGCAACGGTCGTGGTGCAGCTCCACCACGGCGCGGCGGACCCGCGGCAGCAGGTCGCCGGCATAGGTTTCGAGCACCTCCAGCTCGCTCCCCTCGACGTCGCACTTGAGCAGGTCGATCACGGGCCAGTCCGCGACCAGCGCCGCCAGGTCGACGTAGGCGACTGGAACGCCCCGTCCTCCCCGCCCGGGGACCGCCGAGTGCTCGAAGTGATGGGACGACTCGAAGAGCCGCCCTTCGCCGCTCCTGCGGCCGGCGAGCCCATGGACCACGCGCACGCGGCCGGCGAGCGCGGGC